>CAZMDP010000504.1:0-2757 GCA_964565015.1 uncultured Prolixibacteraceae bacterium
AATCGCCCCTTCTGTTACCGCCATCTTATACCGGACAATGGACACTTGACATTGAGGGTGGATTTGTGGGATGGCTGAAAGTAACTGAGGAACCAGGCTATCTGGATGGTTCCCTGCTCTGGAAATGGGGCAGTGTAACGCCGGTATCGAATGTTTACTACGATTCCGACACAGAACAACTTATTGTGACCCGTACCCAGAATATTGTACGCAAACGGGACGACTCGGGGCAACCCGAAAGATCGCACGTAATCACTTCGACCCTGGTTTGTAAAATTGACGGGGATTTGATTAGCGGAACATTTACCGAACCCGATCGGTCGGGGTTGAAAGTGGTAAAAACATCTTTCACGGGGAAAAGGTTACCTCCTGTTCCGGCAAAACCCGATCTTTCGAAATTAAAATATGGTAAACCAATTGAATTATTCAACGGGCGCGACCTGACAGGATGGAAGCTCACCAATCCTGCGCAGGCCAATGGATTCAGGGCCGAAAACGGTGTACTGGTGAACGATCCGGTTCAACCCGAAACCGGGCCACGGTTATCGTTTGGGAACCTTCGTACCGAACAGGTATTCGAAGATTTTAACCTGACCCTTGAGGTAAATATTCCGAAAGGTAGCAACAGTGGGGTTTACCTGCGCGGTATGTATGAAATACAGGTACTCGATTCGTATGGGAAAGAGCTCGACCCGCACAATATGGGAGCTATCTATAGCCGAACTGCGCCAACAATAGCCGCCGAAAAACCTGCCGGCGAATGGCAAACCCTAGATATGACCCTGGTTGACAGGCATATAACGGTAAAACTCAACGGCACTACAATAATCGACAATCAACCGGTTGAAGGCCCAACGGGCGGAGCTTTACAATCGGATGTTTTTGCACCCGGCCCTATCTATTTGCAGGGCGATCATGGAAAAGTATCGTTTCGGAATATTGTGTTGAAACCTGTAGTAAAATAATTTTTTAAACATGGCAAATAATCACAAAGTCCCCGAAAAAGAAGCTAAAAAATGGATTGGTGAATTCGATAGTCTGAAAAAGGAATTCAAGCTTAATTTCAATGACTTTTTTCTGGAGAAGCAAACATGGGAGGAGCTCTCAGGTATGGATAACATGAAACGTTTAAGGGTTTATTTTGGTCTTGAGAACAAATCTTCAGGAAACTCTTCAGTCTGTGGATATGCAGTTTCAACCATTAAAGATACGAACGGCATTTATCGCGACCAGGTTCAAAAAGTATATAAGCTTGAACCAAAAAACATCAACGCTTCTTCAAACCTCGAAGAAGTAAAGAAACATCTACAAGCCTGGAGAGAGTTGAGAAAGGAAGTATCTGAATCTGAAGCAGTGGTTCATAAGAAACCATCAACTCTTTTCCCGAATGCTTTTCTTTTACATGCCGACGATTTAATGCTGTTATTTTCTAAATCAGGTCAAGGCAAGATAAAACTGGAATTTGGAATGGATTCAAAAATAAACCTGTTATCGTCGGGAGAAATCGCAACTCGGTCAACTTTCGGAGATCAGGAGTATTTTGATTATGCAGAGCCATGCCCACCTTTCTGTGACCCTGAATCAATGCTAATGAATTGATTGTTTGTAAAATATGTGGAAATATTACCTTTTTTATTCCAGGTACATTTCACCCACCCCAGCTCTAATCACGGGGTTAATTAGGCACAAATACCTGACAGGCGGTATTAAATGGATTTTCTGGTTTGTGGTTTTCGGAACTGTAATGCAATTGTTGAGCAGGGCTATGATTCCTGTATTTAAAAGCAATTTACCTGGAATGCATGTTTATGTTCCGATTAAGTTTTTTTTGTT
Source organism: uncultured Prolixibacteraceae bacterium (assembly GCA_964565015.1). GTDB lineage: Bacteria > Bacteroidota > Bacteroidia > Bacteroidales > Prolixibacteraceae > UBA1413. The sequence goes on from CAZMDP010000504.1 coordinate 1,834, forward strand.
TTCAATGGCATACAGACATTTTCTGGATGGTTTCCTGAATAAAAAAGTGATTTATGGTATTGCAATTATTTTTATTTCGTATTCTGTTATCAATTCGCTTTTTATTCAATCTATTTATTTGTTCCCTAATTTTGTGAGGGCTATTGGTATTTTTATACTTGCCGTGTATGCTATGCTTTGGTACCTGAAAACGCTTCGCGAAATGAAAATTACCAGCCTTAGATCTGATCCGGTTGTTTGGATCAATACAGGTGCTATAATCTACTTCTCAGGCAGTTTTTTTATATTCATTTTAAGTAATTTATTTTTAGAGCATTCGCGTGTTATTTTAGGTTATTCTTTTCGGGTTTCAAGTTTTTTGGGGAATCTGAACTATATTCTTATAGCAATTGGTTTCTGGAAAACTAAAAAAGCGTGAAATACTTTGCCAATTTATTATAGTGGTAAATGATGCTTTTTTAATATCTTCGGGCAATTTTTCCTAATGCATATTTTGCATAAGAAAATACAGGAGAGAACTTTAACATACAAAACTTAATGGCTGAAGGCGGCGGGCTGACGTTGATCCTGATATTGATAATTGGCACAATGGCAATGTTAATACTTGCCATAGGAATTTTCTTCTTTTTTGTTACCTATCAGAAAAAGTTATTGGCCAAAGAATTGGAAGTCAACCAAATTAAAACCAATCAGCAAAAAGAACTTTTGCGCACAACCATATTTGCACAGGAGAACGAAAGAAAACGATTTGCAGAGGATCTGCATGACGAAATCGGAGCAATGCTTTCGGCAGTGAAGCTTAACCTGAACCGGCTCGAGAAAAAATCAACCGAGGAATCCATAAAAACAATTGCCGCTGATACAAAAAACAATGTTGATGAAGTAATTTTTATGTAAGACGTTAAAAGTCAAACGTGAAATGAA
>CAZMDP010000505.1:0-2749 GCA_964565015.1 uncultured Prolixibacteraceae bacterium
CGATCTCTTTTTCAATTTCTTATACTTTTTTAGTTTCCGGCATTATACCCCTTTTCGCGGTATTTTTCCGTTACGTTCCGGTTTATGATTGCTGAATAATAATCTGTATTCAGCACAATTGGCGTGTAGCTTATCCCTTGTAACCGCAAAGAGGCGACAAAAGCCCGTAAATGATTCTCCGATGCCCGCTGAAGGTTTGAGAAAACCCTGGTGATATATGGATTCTCAGTTTCATTGAGCCGTTCTTTGAGATCAAGGATATCGGTTTCTTCAATCAATGCGCCCGCTTTCAGTGCCTCAACCGGCGATTTTTCCCCTTTGGAAATTAATTCCCGGTATAGGTTGGAAATTTGCTGGTTATTAAATATGCCAGGTGATTCATTGCCGGGATTTTCTAGTCCATAGGCTGTAATCAGACGGTTTACTGCTTGCTGATGTATGGTTTCACTTTTTGTAATATTCCCAAAAACCCGGAATTTATATTTATCAAAGAAGTAAGCATAAACCTCTTTTGCCATTTTTTCTTCTTCCCACATAAAAAGGAGAGCTTCGGCATCTTGCTCCGTAATCGATCCCTCAACCTTGAAAGGCACGTTAATTATGGCACTCTTTTCTGCATCGAGGTCAATTAAATCGTCTTGTGGATCCGCAATTGTTTTGGTACATGAATTCAGGACTACAGAATTACTGAAAAGTACCATCATCAAAATAAACATTCTCATTTTCATCTTTCAATCTCATTAAAAGTTAATTCTTTACGGCAATAGATGTAATTTTTCAGATATTACCTGCGCCCTAGTCCACAGTATCCTCCCCGCATGTTCCCCTTCTGGCCGTTTCCACGGCGCAAAGTAGTTTGTGGGTTGTTTCCCCTGACTCCCTGTGCCTGCAAGTTGTCGAAAATCACTTTCTGGTCGTCGTTCAAAAGGTTCCTGACCGAATTCCTGTGATTGGCAACTTTCTGATCGACAGCCGATTGATAAGCATCTCTGTCGGCATAGCTCCCCGATTTGCGCCGGGCATCACGCATTTCTTGCATCTCTTTTTGATGCTGTTGTTCAAGGGCTGAAATCTGGTTTCTTTGTTGCTCAGTCAAACCAGGTATATTTGAGCAACACGAACCTGCAAAATTTTGCCTGCCCCTTTGTGCAAATGCAGAATCCGCTGAAATCAGCACCACTGCAAGAATTAAGATTACAACATAAAACTGTTTGTTTTTCATGACTTTAAAAATTTAAATGGTGAAAAAATGATTTTATAAACTCTTTGAACATGAATGTTCAACGATATGTATCACGGTTATAATGGTCACCAACGCTGGTGTTTTCCGATAATTAACAACATGATGAGAATTCTACTGCGCATAATCAATTCCAATATCTTATCTCCAGGCTCTACCCCATCTTCTTCCCTGCCCGGGAGGTTTTGATGGCTCATCGGTTTTTACCATATCCTTAAATATTTCGTAAAGTTTCTGTTGTTGTTCCTCGTTAACCAATTCTTTCATTTTCAGATAATAATCTGCAGTTTGGTTTTTCAATTTTTCATGAAGTTGGCCAAACTGTTTGTTTATTTCTCTGATTTTATCCATATCGGTATTCTGCTTTCCCAATTCATTGATCATTTCGATCCTCAGTAAGTCTAACTGCCGTGTTATTTGCATGGCCGACCGGTTATATTCACGGTTTATTTCACGAAATTGAACCAACTGATCTGTATTTAAATTCAGTATCTCCCGGAATTGCCTGGCACCACGTTCGACTTGGCTGTCGGCCTGAACAGTACCCTGTTTATCTTCAGTACCGGTTAAAGTTTTGGTATGTATCAGGAATGAAACCAATATGGAAATATTCGTGGCAATGAGAATTACAACCAGCCAAATAAGTGTTCTGTATTTTGATTCGGAAACCATTGTTTCAATTTTTTGTATTTACAGAAAAGTCAATAAGAAATATTTCGAAAGGCTCTGTTCCCATTTCGTTAACCAGGGGTGTCAGGCTTTCCGAAATGAAGTCAAATTCGACGGGTTTTGAAAAATACTGACCAACCTTAATCCCTGAAAAAATGGCAATCATCAGGAGTATTGAAAACAGAGCAGGCTGAAGTGTGGCCGACCATATTTTTTTCGGAAGCTGCACTCCGGTTGAAGCCATGCGCGATTTAACCCTGGTGTAAAGAAAAGGCATTGGTTCCATTTTTTTCTCAGCTTCAATCAACTCCATGCATTGACGCAGATAACCAGCATATTCTTCACAGGAGGAGCATGTTTTAAGATGCTGACTAATCCTTAATGAGTTTTCTTCCGAAATCTGCCCATCGAGGTAATTCAGTAATTTATTTCGACATTCTTTACAATTCATTCTTTAGCGATTTTTATTTTTTGACAACGAATCGGATAAAAACTTGCGCTTACCATGCATTTTTTTTGTAATCATTGTAAAGTATCTTTTGAAGGTTGAGTTTTGCCCTATGAATAAGCGATTCAATTGCTGGAAGCGAAGTTTGCATAACTTCGGCAATTTGCTGATACGAAAGCTCTTCGTATTTGCTGAGTAAAAAGGCTGTGCGTTGATTTTCGCTCAGTGAGTCGATTGCCTTATGAAGACGCATTGCCAGTTGCTGGTTTTCTATGTTCTCCGAAGGATTGGAGCCTTTATCGGTGGCGGGTTTCATTTTTTGTGAAAGATCGAATAAATCTTCAATAGGTTGTAGCCATTTTCTGCGTTTTTTGAGTCGCAGGTAGTTGAGT
>CAZMDP010000506.1:0-2748 GCA_964565015.1 uncultured Prolixibacteraceae bacterium
AAAATACCAGAATGTAACCATTAAAAGTCAGCAACTGAAAGGGGCAACCTATTATCTGAAATCGGGGCATGGAGGTCCTGATCCGGGTGCAATAGGCAAATACCAGAACCATACATTATGCGAAGATGAATATGCTTATGATGTTGTATTGAGGTTGGGCCGCAACCTGATTGAGCATGGTGCCACCGTGCATTTTATTATAATTGACCCCAATGATGGTATCAGGGATGAACAGTTCCTGAAACCCGATAAAGACGAGGTTTGTTACCCCAACCTGCCCATCCCGCTCAACCAGGTTCAACGGCTCAGACAACGCACCGAAGCTATTAACAAACTGTATAATCAAAACAGGGGCGGGTTTCACCGGATGATTTCCATTCATGTGGATGCACGTAGCAAAGGACAGAATATTGATGTGTTTTTTTACCACGATGCGCAGAGTAAAACCGGAGCAAGGGCTGCCAATATCCTTAAAAAGACATTCGAGGAGAAATACCGAAGGCACCAGCCCAACCGCGGTTACCGGGGCACGGTCTCTGACAGGAACCTTTATGTAGTAAAAAACTCCATACCGGTTTCAGTCTATATCGAGTTGGGGAATATCCATCATGCCCGCGACCAGCAGCGCATCATCAACCCCGATAACCGCCAGGCGCTGGCCAACTGGCTAACCGAAGGGCTGATTGAGGATTTTAAGACGAATAAATAAATCGAAGTACCCCTTCATATAATTTCGAACGTTTTTGTAATTTTCACCGTCCTATCGGATACCAATCAGATATTTATTTTCTAACCATTAAAACAAAATTGAAATGAAACAAAGGAAATCACTCATTACATTAATGATCATTTTAGCTACGGCTTTAACTCTCAGTGCACAACCGATTGATTTTTCGGGCAAATGGAAACTCAATTCAACGAAAAGTTCACTTAATTATGATTTCAGCCTGGCTCCTAAGCAACTTAATATCGAGCATAAGGAGAATTACCTTTCGATGGAGCGTTTTACCGAATTTATGGGCCAAAGCATGAATTATACCGATAAATTTACCCTCGACGGGCAGGAGTGCCTGAACGAAGGTTTTGGGGGAACAACCCGTAAATCGGTGGTAAACTGGAGCGAGGATAGTAAATCGTTGATCATCAAAACCAAAATTCCTACCAATGATTTTGGTGAGGTTGAAGTTACCGAAACTTTAATGAACGATGGTACTAACCTGACCATAAAATCAGTGGCTGTATCGGGTATGGGCGAGCTTTACGAGGTTTTTGTTTTTGATAAAGAATAAAAAAAGCCCTGAAAAACAGGGCTTTTTCACGTCGCAAATTGGTAATTTCTTTTATGCAAGTTTTACATTTACGGCATTGGGGCCTTTGCGACCGGCCTCGACATCGTAAGTTACCGAATCGTTGTCGCGTACCTGGTCAACCAGCCCCGAAGAATGTACGAAATATTCGGAGGCCGATTCTGAGTCTTTAATAAAACCAAAACCTTTGGTTTGATCAAAGAACTTAACTGTTCCTTTTTTCATTGTATTAAATTAAAATTCATCACAAAGATAAGATTAATAATCCGGAATCACGGATAATTTTATCTGATTTGTTCTTTCGCAGTCCATTATTAACAAATAAGGTCTTACTCAGCAAACTTTTTATAATATTCGGCACGTTCACGATTATCGAGCCTTGCGTAAATATTTGCCAGAAATGATGCATACCTGGGAAGTTTCTCTATAGCCCAGAGTTTTTCAAAATAATCGCGCGAACGTTTGAAATCTTCTGAAACAATTTTCAACTCATTCAATAGGAACTGATATTGAACGTGGGTTTTCGATTTGTTATATTTCTCCATTTCGCGTTGATAACGGTTTTCGGCAAGCCAATAATATTTTTCCCCGTTCCATTCCAAAGCTGCAACATGTGTTGGGTTCAGCTGGAGCAAAACATTGGCAAGCGAATCGACTAAACTATTATTTTCAATCGCTTTATTCAGAATAAAATAGTTATTCAGGTAAAGCTCTTTGCTTTGATCGGTTTTATCGAGTTTATTCCAAATTTCGTATGCCTTTTGTTTGTCGGTTTCCATATAAATTTCGAAAAGCCGTGGGTAAATTCCTCTGCTGGCGGCAGTTTCGGGATAATTTTCGGCTATATAATTCAGTGAAGTCAATTCCCGCGAAAGATTGTTCTGTTTTCTGAAAATCTCTGATAATGCAAGGTGCATATCCTCACCCGTATATCCATTCATACGGGCGGCATCGAACCAATTGACCGCTAAGTTGGTATTTCCGGCTTTATATGCAGCATTAGCGGCCATAACATAATCGGTTACGGCTATATCTTTCATGGAATTATTTTGCTTGTCGAAATAGATTTGCCATGATTCTACGGCAAGTTGATAATTATTGTTTTCAGCCGCATCAATGGCAACATCGCGATACGAAACGGTCAGTTTCGCAGTTTTAGGTGCCGAACAACCAAATGGAAACAGAAGTAAATAAATTGCAAAAACAATTAACAATAATGTTCTCATAAAAACTGATTTAAACATGACTAAATGTAAGTATATAGTTTTCAGCTTAAAGTGACCCAATATCCGCAAAAAATCCGGGCAAAAGCGGAATTACGTTTTCTCCCCTCGCTATTTTATCGCCCATGTAATATACTTTATGGAGATACAAACCCGATGGAGGGGCGGTAAAACCTGCCACCTCCTTTGAATGACGTTTGAGGTAACCGGATATTTTT
>CAZMDP010000507.1:0-2748 GCA_964565015.1 uncultured Prolixibacteraceae bacterium
GACGTGCATAATTCCTTGATTCCTGCAGGTTGTGCTCTTTGGCGAAAATGAACAATGCATACTCATAGTAGTAATTCTCGAGCAGACTATTGTCGGTTTCCTGTTCCATTGCTTGTTTGTAATATGTTTTAGCACGGTCGGTATCACCGGTTTTTACAAACATGCGGGCCATGTTGAAAGCAGCCTCGGCCGATGGCTCAAGATGGTACATCTTTTCTGAAGCTTTGAAGAAGAGCGGGCTCTCGTCGCAATTTGCCCTGGCCAAACGGCGTAACATGTTTTTCAGGAATTCCAGATCATTCTGATTGGCTTCATACTGAGCTGAAAAAATGTTTACAAGCGCCTCGCAATCGGCTGCTCCCGAAGCGCTGAAAATGGATTCGATGATGGGCCTTACTTCAGCAAGTCCCGGCTCATCAGGATTTTTTGCCTGTTTTTTATTCAAAACTTCGGTAATGAGTTCGTAATTTTTTACAACGTCTTCTTTCGAAAGTTTGCCAAGATTAAACAATGCCCTTGAAGTCTGCATCACTAAAAGTACAACCGGAATCTCGGTTTCAACCCCTTGCAACTGCATCGATTCGAATACATAATCATATCCTTTGCGGTACATCTGAGCCAATTCTTCATCGCTCATATCATCCGATGGGGGCAAATTATATTTAAGCCATGCATCCCCTTTTCTTCCGAGAACAAAGCCTTTCTGGTCGAAATATTTGATCCTGCGGTCGTAAATCTTCATCAGCGAATCGAGCATAGCTGCTTTCTCCTCTTTTGTTTTGGCATTTTCTATAAAGCTTTCGTACATGGCTGCTCCATGTATATAGAGATTCAGTGTCGATTTCGGATATTTATCATATAGTTTTCTCCATGGCGGAAGGGTTGACTTAAAGTCGCCCTGTTTGTAAAACTCGTTGTACATTGATAGGTTGTTCATGAATTCCAGGTCGTTGGCGGCCACCAATTCGTTGGCCGATTTCAGGATTACGCCTGCTTCGCTTCCGCCTCCATCCAACGGCTCAATTCCATCGAACAGGAAATTAAACTCGGTTACACCTTCAGGCAAATCAACTCTCTTCGATTCATCGATAAATGCGAAACGAATCCATTTCGATTTATCATCGCCGGTAATTTCATATTTACCATCGAAACCGGTCATAACATTTTTTTGTGTTGAGCGGTGCATTTCAACATAGACACCGGCAGCAGGTTTCCCTTCGCGGTAAACTGTCCCCCTCACCACCCTCTGTGCATGGGTTGTGAGTGCAAACCCCACAAAAATAAGGGAAATCAGAATGGATTTATGAACAACAGTTTTCATACTTGTATCGGTTTTTTTTGCAAATTAATCAAATCTTCTTTTAACAAACCAAAAGTCATATAAATTTACACTCAAATTTAATTTCATGTAGTTCTCTCTGACCATATTATCTTTAGTGCTTCCCCGTCGTCCGAGTTCTGCAGAAACATTGACGGTTGAATTAGAACGATAAACCGGTAATCCAACACCAAAACTTATGCCAAAATCATTAACCTGCTGATTACCAATTATCAAGTAAGAATTCTCATATTGTAATCCGGCCCGGTAAGCTATTCGGGAGGTATAACTTCTGATCGAAAACTTATCCGGAATATATTCGCCGCCAATTGATATCACGCTTCTATCGGTTAAGAAATGATATGGTTCGCCAAAAAATGTTGCTTTTGACCATTGCTGAAAATAGTAATCGGCATTGATCTCAAGTTTGTTGAGCTTTACAAAAGAAAATCCTATTCCGGTCGATAAAGGCATCTGTATTTTATCCTTCACTTCCGATCTGTATGAAATTGTATCGTTGTCGCCATAGGCATTACCGCTTTGGTCGTATAGTACGAGGCTTTTAAAAGAGATGTCGGAATTGAATGCAGTAAATTTCGGTTTGTTTTCAACGGTGGCTCCAACTGTCAGCGATTGATCCTTTGACAAGGGTAGTGTTGCCTGTAGCCCGAAATTAACGCCAAAATCGCGCAACCTCAGACCGTCGATCTTCTGAACCACATACATTTCCTGATTTTGTGGAAAAGTAATGCTGGCATTTCTCGACAACGAACCGAAAAAATAGAATAGGTTAGCTCCTACCGAAATATTTTTAAAAGGCCTGATACCTAACCCGAGAAACGCTCTCGAGAGAGAACCATCGCCGTAATAAATATGCCGCACCTGACCCGAATTCTCGAGGTTTTGATTAATCTGGATGTCGTACCCCACATCGGAATAGGGAGTAAGCCCCAATGCCGTCGAAATCCTCCGTGTGATAGGAAAACTCATAGAAAAATATCGGAAATTAATGTCGTTGGTTGAAAAATTTCCGAGGTTGTTTTTATAATCGGAGAATTTTCCGTTTACACCAAATTCGAATAAAAAAGCGAGAGAATCGGTAGAAGTGTACGATGCAGGGTTTGCAAAATTGATCTGCTGCGAATTTCGGCTGCCAAGGGTTGCCCCTCCCATGGCATTTGTTCGGCCATGCGTTTGGCCATGTAGGTCGCCCAGCCCGAAACGGGAAAAGGGCGAGGTTGTATTATTATTAAATTGTGCAAACAAAAAAGCCGGCAACAATACCAATCCGGCAATAATAAACGCACTATAAGTTTTTTGCATTATATTCCAATATCCTGTTTAATCCTGTTGCTACTAAATTTGAGTGTACAAAGAAAGAACTTTTTAATTTGCTTTCAAAGAATTTAATATCGCCACCCATAAAAATG
>CAZMDP010000508.1:0-2748 GCA_964565015.1 uncultured Prolixibacteraceae bacterium
ATAGAAATACACCAGAGCAAACATCAGGATAAAGAAAGGTATTGAATTGGATATCAGGTGTGGAAAACCCGAATGGATAAAAGGCGAGGTTAAAATTCCATGAATACCTTTCAGATGATGCGGATAGACACCTCCTTTAACAAAGGAAACCCCAAGTACAATTTCAACAATTTTCACCAGCCAGAACAATCCGACCACAAAAGCGGGCAACAGCAGGCTGTGCCTGAAAATCTTTTTTTCAAGCTCACGGTCGTCGGCTGCCGTATTGTGTGGAAAGTACCTGTAAATGGGCATATCAGTGCAACAAATCCTTTATGGTTTCAACAAAACGTTCAATTTCGGTTTCGGTGGTGTCGAACGAAGTCATCCACCTTACTTCACCGGCAGGTTCATTCCAAATGTAGAAGAAAAATTTTTCGCGCAATGGTGCGATAATTTCTTTAGGTACAATGGCAAACACGCCGTTGGCCTCTACTTTCTGGGTAATTCTGATTTGCGGGATTTCTGCCACCCTTTCGGCAAGCAAACGGGCCATCCGGTTGGCATGACTGGCGCTCCGATGCCATAGCCCGTTTTTGAAATAGGCCAGAAACTGTGCGCTTACGAACCTCATCTTTGAAAAAAGCTGCATCGATTGTTTTCTGATGTATTTTGTTTCGGCTGTTAGTTCCGGATTGAAAAAGAGTACCGCCTCGCCCAGCATCATACCATTTTTGGTGCCGCCAAACGAAACAACATCCACACCGCAGTCGCGCGTAAATGCCCTGAATGGCAGATTTAACGAAACGGCCGCATTGGCTATCCGGGCGCCATCCATGTGCAGGAACATGCCATGGCTGTGTGCCAAAGTTGCAAGCGCCTTTATTTCATCGGGTTTATATACTGTACCAAGTTCGGTAACCTGCGAAATGGATATCACCCTTGGTTGCGAATGGTGCTCAAAATCAAACCCTTTAAGGTGAACTCTTACTGAATCGGGTGTAAGTTTGCCATCGTGCGTCTCGACTGGTAGAAGTTTACATCCGGTGAATTTTTCGGGAGCGCCACATTCATCTTCCTGAATATGGGCAGTTTCGGCACAAATTATCGAATGAAAGCTCCGCGTCAGGGTAGCAAGGCTCAATACATTTGCACCGGTTCCGTTAAATACAAAAAATACTTCGGTTTCATCGCCAAATTCCTGTTTGAACCGTTTAATGGCCTCAGCTGTATATGGGTCATTTCCATAACCCACAACATGTCCCCGGTTTACTTCGGCCATTGCTTCGAGAATTTCAGGATGTACCCCTGCATTGTTATCGCTTGCAAATCCTTTCCTCATGGTTGTTTTTTCTTTTTAAAAACTTCAAAAGTAGGGTTAATCTTTTCAGAATTTAATTTTCCCGAAACTATTTTTTTAACTTTTGTGTTTACAAATACCAATTCAATAATATGGAAGAAAAAATTGCATTGTTCTGGTTTCGCCGCGACCTCAGGCTTAACGACAACCGGGCGCTGTATGAGGCGCTTTCAACTACTCTGAAAGTATTGCCGGTATTTGTTTTCGATACCGATATCCTGAAAAAACTTCCATCAGGGAAAGATGCAAGGGTTCTTTTTATTTATCGCGAAATAAAATCTCTGAAAAGCCAACTGGAAAAATCTGGCTCAACCCTGCTCGTATATTATGGGAAACCTGTTGAGGCATTTGCCCATTTTTCTGATCGGTTTAAAAACATAACATCGGTGTATGCTAACCGTGATTACGAACCATATGCCCTGAAACGCGACGATGAAATTAAGCGTTTTCTCGGGGAAAAAGGGATATCTTTTCATACATATAAAGATCACGTGGTATTCGAAGCTGATGAAGTGCTTAAAGACGATGAAACCCCATATACTGTTTTTACCCCTTACAGCCGCAAATGGAAAGCAAAATTTACAGAAAACGATATCCGCGAATTCCCCTCCGAAAGCAAACTTTCGGGGTTATTACGCTGCCCTCCCGAACCTATGCCCGAATTGCATGAAATGGGCTTTGAAAATTTCGATTTTACTTTCCCCGAAAAAAATATTGACGAACATTTATTGAGAAATTATGCCGCAAATCGCGACATACCGGCTATTCAGGGCACCTCAAAACTCGGCATCCACCTGAGGTTTGGCACGGTAGGCATACGTCAGATAACAAGAAAAGCCATAAAATACAGTGAGGTTTTTCTTAATGAACTCATCTGGCGCAACTTTTTTATGCAGATACTGGTGCATTTCCCTTATGTAGTCGATCAACCTTTTAATAGTCGTTACAAACACATTTCGTGGCGGAATAATGAAGAAGAATTTCGGCGCTGGTGCAATGGCGAAACCGGTTATCCGCTTGTTGATGCAGGTATGCGCGAACTGAACCAGACCGGTTTCATGCACAACCGGGTCCGTATGGTTACGGCCAGCTTTCTTGTAAAACACCTGCTTATTGACTGGCGGTGGGGAGAGGCTTATTTTGCCGAAAAGCTGCTCGATTTTGAACTGGCGAGTAACAACGGTAACTGGCAATGGGCAGCAGGAACAGGTTGCGATGCAGCGCCTTATTTCCGCGTTTTCAATCCCGAAACACAGCAAAAGCGGTTTGATCCTGAAAGTATTTATATAAGAAAGTGGGTACCCGAAACAGGTACATTAAGATATGCCCACCCAATAATCGATCATAGTTTTGCGCGAAGTAGAGCCATAAATACATACAAAAAGTTTCTTGATGAATTAAGATAAATT
>CAZMDP010000509.1:0-2746 GCA_964565015.1 uncultured Prolixibacteraceae bacterium
TTAACAGAAATAATTGGGTCTGAGTTTTTCAGCAGGCCCTAATTAACCTTACTTTGAAAATATTAGATTAACAATGTTTTTACACAGATGATTTTTCGACGAATTTTTTTCTGCTTCCTTTTTTTATCGATAAAGGTCATTACGGTGGGACAGGAAATAAAAACTCCGGAACCAAACGGAAAGGTATCGGGAGTAATTTTCACCAATTTTCACAGAGGTATTTCTGCCGCTTCATCCGATGAATCGGCCATCGAAATGACCAGGGCATATTTTGGTTATGAGCACTTTATAAATACCGAATATTCAGCCCGCATCATGCTCGACATTGGAAGCCCCGATGATGTTTCTCCTTTTTCGCGTTTGCGAAGGTACGCCTATTTTAAATTTGCTTACGGTCAGTACGAAAATAATGACCTGACTTTACAATTCGGACTTATACCTACACAGCATTATAAACTTCAGGAAAAATTATGGGAACGCAGGTATATGAAAAAAGCCTTTGCCGATGAATATAAACTGGGGCCATCGGCCGATCTTGGCGCAATGGCTTTATATAAGTTGCTACCCTCACTCGAAGCCGATTTTACGGTTATGAACGGAGAAGGGTTTACGCGTTTGCAAATGGATGATAAATATAAATATGCACTTGGCGTTACTTATGAATTCAGAAAAGCACTGATTAACCGTATTTATGTCGATTTTATGCGGAATGGAGTAAATCAAGTATCGTATGTCTGGTTAACTTCATATACCCATAAAAACAACCTGAACCTGGTTTTCGAATACAACTATCAGCAAAACAGCAATCTGAAATACGGAAAAGATTTGTACGGTTATTCGGTTTACGGGAAATATAATATACATCCGAAGTATCAGCTTTTTGCGCGTTTCGATATGCTGAAATCGAACATCATTGCAGGAGAAACCACCCCTTGGCATCTGGCAGAGGATGGTTCGACACTCATTACGGGAATTCAATATTCGCCGGTTAAAGGGATTAAAATTGCCTTGAATTACCAGGATTGGGTTCCACGGGCAATTAATATGCCTACACGGTCGTATGTATATCTGGATATGGAGATCAGGTTATGATTTTATGACAGAAATTTTTCGATTTACGATATGAGATTGACATACATTAATATTACCATTATAACAATCTTTATTTTGCTTTTTGGGGGTTGTCGTAAAAGCGACTTTTACCTCGAACCGTCAGTCATCAGTTATCAGGATTATGGACAGGGCACAGGAACGGTAACCTGGAAAAAAGATAAATCACACCTTATCGAAGGATTGGTGTTTGTAAACGATGGTCAAACCCTTACCATTGAACCCGGCACAGTTGTTCGTTTCAGGGCCGGGCAGGGCGAAAATGCTTCGGCTTTGGTTGTTGCCCGAGGCGGGAAAATTATAGCCCGCGGAACCCCAGCAGAACCGATAATATTCACTGCCGAAGCCGACGACCTGAACGGTTCGGTGCCAAAAGATGCCCGAGGGTTGTGGGGCGGATTGATTATTCTGGGGAATGCTCCGGTCAACCTCAGGGGAAACGAAGGATATGTGGAAGGGATACCAATGGCAGAACCGCGGGGATATTATGGCGGGTACGATCCGAACGATAATTCGGGAGTACTGAAGTATGTATCTATCCGACATGGAGGCACCAATATTGGCGAAGGCAACGAAATAAACGGCCTGACCCTTGCCGGTGTGGGGCGGGGAACCGAAATCGACTATGTGGAAGTAATTTCAAACGCCGACGATGGGGTTGAAATATTTGGCGGAACCGTAAACCTGAAACACATGGTGGTTTCGGGATGCTCCGACGATGCCTTCGACTACGACCTGGGCTGGTCGGGATATGGACAGGTTTGGTTGGCTGTGCAGAGCAACTACGTGGGCGACCATCTGGTTGAGGCCAGTGGCGGCCTTAATCCGGTGGATGCTATGCCACATTCGCTGCCGGTAATTTTCAATGCCACCTTTGTCGGAAACGGAATCACAGGAGCCGGTTACTGTGTAAAATTCGACCGGAATGCAGGCGGAATATTTGCCAATTCGGTTTTTATCAACAATAAAAATGGAATATCGGTTGAAGTTACCGATCTGGTTCACGACTCCTACTTTCAATGGCAAAACCGGAAATTAGGGTTTTATAACAACGTTTTCTTTAATGTGGCAGCTTCGACTCCCGAAACCATATTCGAATTATCAGGATTTTATAATGAAACTGAGCGCCGACAATGGATTGCCCATTTTGCAGAAGGTAAAAACGAAATTTTCGATCCCAAAATAGATTATCAGAAAGGTAATTACCTGCCCGAAACCGAAATTGAAGGTTCCATAGCTCCAGTTCCTGCCTCATGGTTCCAGATCGTTGACTTTAAAGGCGCTTTTGGTGAAAGCAACTGGATTGAGGGTTGGACTCTGCTTTCCAAACAAAAATAGCATGGATTGATAACCCCCTGCAACGTAAAATTTTTCTGATTTTATCCGCAAGTAAATTTAATATCCGGTGTCAAAACTGTAATTTTCAACCTGAAATTTGCAGTAGGTGACCGAAGAACAGTTAATTAACGGATTAAAAGGTGGTAACGAATCGGCTTTCAGACAGATAGTCGAATTATATCAAAAACAGGCATTTAACACCTGTAATTCGTTTGTCCACAACCAACAGGATGCCGATGACCTGACCCAGGAACTATTCATCGAGGTATTCAGGTCAGCACACCGTTTCAAAGGAGAT
>CAZMDP010000510.1:0-2746 GCA_964565015.1 uncultured Prolixibacteraceae bacterium
AACAACGAACAGGCCAATACCATCAGAAGTTACATGAGATCGAAGTACAACGTTAACCCATTCGCCGATTCCGAAAACCGGTTTTACTTCGACGAAATCTCTTATTTGAACAATGAACTGGTAAACTTACAACGTCAACTTTCCAAACAAAATGTTGAACTTACAAGGCTCAATGAATTAAAAAATCAGTTTCTTGGGATAGCTGCCCACGACATGAGGAACCCATTGAGCGTAATTCTTTCGTTTGCAACATTTCTGAAAGAAGAGACACAGGATATTATTGATCAGGAGCACCAGGAATTCCTTGACATCATCTGCTCATCGGCAACCTTTATGCTTCGTCTGATTGAAGATATTCTTGATATTTCGAAAATCGAATCAGGGAAACTCAACCTCAATCTTTCAGAATTTAATCTCAATTTGTTTATTGTCAATGTTATAAAGACAAATCAAACGATGGCGGTAAGAAAACATATACAGATCAGATTATTTGAAGAACAGAATGATATACAAATCAAAGCCGACCGGCAGAAATTAGAACAGGTAATGAATAACCTGCTGGCCAACGCCATTAAATTTTCGCATCCTGACAGTTTTATCGATGTAAAACTGCGAGCTGAACAAAATCGGGTTACTGTTCAGGTTTCTGATAAAGGTATTGGCATTCCTGATGAAAAAATGGATGATATTTTTGTACCTTTCAGGCAAATTGAAGCCAAAGGTACGGTTGGTGAAAAAGGAACCGGTTTAGAATTAGCAATTGATAAACGGATTATAGAACGGCATGTAGGAAAAATTTGGGCCGAAAGTACCTATGGTAAGGGAACCACTTTCAGTTTTTGTCTGCCATCGGTCGATATTCAATCTCAAAATCAGAATTAAAAACACAAAACCATATCTTATGAATGAGAAAATATTAATCGTTGACGACAACAAGCGGAATATTCAAGTATTAGCGGGGTTTCTTACCAATAATAATTATCAGGTCGAATATGCCCTTGATGGACAAAAAGCGCTCGAATGGCTAAAGGAGGAAAAATTTGATCTGGTTATTCTCGATGTTATGATGCCCGGGATGGACGGATTCCAGGTTTGCCAGGTTATGAAAGCCGATGAGAATATCAGGGATATTCCTGTAATTTTCCTGACTGCCAAGTCAGATTCTGAAAGCATAATACGGGGGTTTCAGGCAGGAGGGGTCGATTATATAAGCAAACCGTTCAATTCGTGGGAATTGCTAACCAGAGTAAAAACACATATCGACCTGAAAATAAGTCACGATAAATTAAAGAATGTAAATCTTACCCTCGAAGAGTTGGTAAACGAAAAAACCGCACAATTGAAAGAAGCTTTCGACAACCTGCAAAAAGCCTACGATGAAATAAACCAGTTGAAAGAAAAACTTCTTTCGGAGAACACCATGCTGAAAGAAGAAATCAAAATTCATAAAAGCTTTGATGAGATTGTAGGTCATAACGAAAGTTTACAACGGGTATTGAAACAAGTTGAACAAGTAGCCAATACCGATGCCACAGTACTCATCATGGGCGAAACGGGAACCGGAAAAGAACTGATTGCCAGGGCAATATACAATAATAGCCAACGCAAAAACAAACAATTCGTTAAAATTAATTGTGCCTCTATTCCTGCAACCCTTATCGAGAGTGAACTTTTCGGGCACGAAAAAGGAGCCTTTACAGGCGCACTGCAAAAGAAGATAGGTCGGTTTGAACTTGCCCACAACGGAACCTTGTTTCTCGATGAAATCGGGGAGCTTCCGGTTGAACTACAGCCAAAATTGCTTCGCGTGTTGCAGGAAGGTGAATTTGAGCGGATTGGAAGCAATACCACAATTAAGGTCAATGTCAGGATAATTGCAGCAACCAATCGCGATCTACTCGAAGAAGTTCATCAGGGAAAATTCAGAAGCGACCTGTTTTACCGCCTGAATGTTTTCCCTATACACCTTCCACCTCTCAGGGAGCGGAAAAATGATATACCGGAGCTGGTAAAATACTTTGTTGATAAATCAGCCAAAAAGTTTAACAAAGAGATAAATTCAATTCCCATGACAGAATTGAAAAAACTTACCACCTACAATTGGCCGGGAAATATCAGGGAACTCGAAAACATTGTGGAAAGGGCCGTTATATTGAGCGATGGAAAAGAGTTTAAGGTTGGCGACTGGATGTTTGCCAAAGAAAAGGCCAAAGTTGATGATAGCCTTCGCCCGCTAGAGGTAGTTGAAAGAGAGTACATCGAAAAAGTACTCTATCATACCAACTGGAGGATACGGGGCGATTATGGAGCAGCCAGTATTTTAGGATTAAAGCCTACCACACTCGAATCAAGGATGCTGAAGCTGGGTATAAAAACCACACGCCAAAATTAACATTTCGGACATTCTACGATATATCGGATGTAAATTTGGCTTTTAAATTTGATATGCCCTGAAAATCAGTAATGTTTTTCAGGGCATATTTTTTGATGAATTATAGCATTGGAGTAATAAGTTTTTTTCATAGTCCCATAATGAAGAAATAGTTTTTCACAGTTTTAACAATTTGATGCTTTTTACAAAACCTTTGCGGTGGCAAAGGTTTTTTTATGCATCAATTTGAACCGAAATTCCTTCATTTCCCATATGCAGTTTTAATCAAAAAAAACTATCACTCTAATTTGAATTTGAATAAAATACGAAATATATTAATTTTCAATAATAAACAATATATTTATATAAAAATAA
>CAZMDP010000511.1:0-2745 GCA_964565015.1 uncultured Prolixibacteraceae bacterium
TTATCGGTTGGGGCCCTCCAGAAATTTGGTACCGGACCGCTCTGAAGATACTCTGTGCCGCAAGTTTTATAACTGGTCATTACACCGGCCACTGCATCAAAGGTTACTGCAAAACCGGTTCCTGACAATGTAATTTTACTGCCTTCTTCCGAAACCGAAACCGGATCGAATGTGGTTGACCTGATAGCAGTTACCGGCCGGAAAACAGGCAATTCGAACTGCTCTTCGGCCGCAATCCAGCCAGCCTCCACCAATCCGCGGGCTTCTTTCTGGATGGCTTTTAAATTCAGGTAATATTTAACTCCAGGTTCAGGTTCAATATTGTAATCGGCTTTAACCTTTACAACTTCACCCGGAGCGGCATGTATTCCGGGAAGTTTACCCGATGCTGCCACTTTTCCATCGCCGGTTACTTCCCACGAAAAATCAAATTCGCTGAGTGGCAGGAAAACATATTTGTTTTCGATCAGGATTTCGCCCTTGACAAGGTCCGAAGGTTTAAAGCCTATGTGCTGATACACTTTTTTCACTTCGAGCAAGTGTGGTTTTACGCCCCTGTCGGGGTTTACCAATCCGTTGAGACAGAAATTGCCGTCCGAAGGAACATCCTCAGGTCCAAAATCGCCGCCATAAGCCCAGAATTCTTCTCCCTGGTCGTTGGTAGTGAGCAAGCCCTGGTCAACCCAGTCCCATATAAATCCACCCTGGAGAGCCCGGTATTTCTCAATCACATCCCAGTAATCCTGAAGGTTCCCAACACTGTTACCCATCGCATGAGCATATTCACACTGTATAAGCGGCCGGTCGGGATTGCTCTGGGCATAGCGTTCCATTCCGCCAATACGCATATACATAGGGCAGAAAATATCGGTGTTATAATCGAGTTCGGCGCGTTCGTATTGAGTTGGCCGGGTTGGGTCAACCTGTTTCAGGTAATCGTAGGTGGCATAAAAGTTAACCCCGTTTCCGGCTTCATTTCCAAGCGACCAGATGATAATTGATGGTTGGTTTTTATCGCGTTCGAACATGTTTTTTGTCCGGTAAAGGTGGGCATCCTTCCAGCTTTCGTCTTTTGCCAGCGACTTTTCGCCATAGCCCATGCCGTGCGATTCGATATTGGCTTCGTCGATCACATATAAACCATATTTGTTGCAAAGTTTGTAAAACAGCTCGGGTTGCGGGTAGTGCGAAGTCCTCACTGCATTGAGGTTGTGCATCTTCATGGTTTTGATGTCTTTCAGCATAGTTTCTTCATCTACCACATGCCCTTTTACATCGTGGTGCTCGTGCAGGTTAGCCCCTTTCAGGTACACATATTTCCCGTTGATAAGCAATACGCCGTCTTTAATTTCTACCGTGCGAAAACCAACATCCTGACGAAGTACTTCAACCACATTCTCACCATTTTTCAAAGTGATTATGAGTTCGTAAAGATTTGGGATTTCGGCACTCCATTGTTTTGCATTGGTAACATTTCCATTGAAACTAACCTTGGTAATTCCTTTCGGGACATCATAAGTTCCAGAGAAGGAAAGGACCTGGGTGCCTTTGTCAAAAAGAGTTGCTTCAACCTGCATGGGAGTTGTCTTTTCTTCAACACTGAGTATTTCAGCTTCGAGAGACAACAAGCCATTCATGTACAATTCATCCAAACCGGCAATAACCCTGAAATCGCGTATATGCTGCGGGTTTCGCGCCATAAGGAAAACGTCACGGGTAATACCGCTCATACGCCAGAAATCCTGGTCTTCGAGGTAGGAGCCCGAACACCACCTGAACACCTCGATGGAAACCGAATTGTTCCCTTTTTTAAGGTACTTTGTGATGTTAAATTCGGCAGGGGTTTTACTGTCTTCACTGTACCCAGCATATTCTCCGTTTATCCAGAGGTTCATATTTGAATTGACTGCCCCCACATGCAGGAAAATTTCTTTACCTGCCCATTCAGCCGGAACTTTAAACATACGTTTATACGAGCCCACCGGGTTAAACTCATCTTCGATGGTAGGAGGGGTAACTTTGTGCGGGTAAGTTATATTCACATAAATCGGATAATCGTAACCTTCGCGTTGCCAGTTTGCCGGCACCGGTATTTCGGCCCATTTGCGGGTATCAAAATCGTCCTTGAAAAACCAGAAGGGCCGGTCGGCCGGGTTGTTCACATGATGGAATTTCCACATGCCATTAAGAGATAAAATCAGGGGCGATTTAGCCGGATCATCCTCCAGTGCCTGTTCAACTGACGTATATGGATAGAAATGCGCCCGGGGAGCTTCCCTGTTCAGCTGCGAAATCAGATGGGTCTGCCACGGTTTCGGATCGGGTTCTTCGTAAGGAACATTGCTGTAATCTTTATACGGGGTGCAGGAAAACATAGCACCTGCAAAAACGACGATCAAAACGTATATTTTTGAGTTCATACAAATAGCACTTTGGTTTTGCCAACAAAGATAAACCATTTGTAGCGAACGTTTTTAAAGTTTCAAAAAGTTTTCAAATTTTTAAAAAAGTTTTCCCACTTCAGAAATAATTTTTTCGGATGTTTCGTCCAATGCAAACACAATGTGGGGTTTCAGATAATAAAGTTCTTTTTCGTTTTTGAATTTTTCTTCACCGCCTCCGGTAATGTTCAGCATTATACAAGCATTTTTTGGAATAAAGTTGCTGGTTGTTGCCTCGATAAGCGAAGCGGTAGCTACAGCAGCGGCAGGATGAATATCGATCCCTTCGGTTTCTTTGAATAAT
>CAZMDP010000512.1:0-2745 GCA_964565015.1 uncultured Prolixibacteraceae bacterium
ATATTGTACCGTCCATCGATTTCGATCAGCAGGGGAGTGTCGATATTCCCCTTCCACCCCGCAGGGGCGAAGTAATTCCAATTCCGCGGGTGGATATAACGCCCGGTTACAACCCATTCAATGAACCCGCTAATCAGGAAAACAGGAAGTCTGCATTTTCAGGGCGCGAAACGGCCAACCTACGTAACTGGGAAAATTTATATGCCGGAATGGAAAATGCCCGTCAGGGTTTCGAAACTTCGGGTAAAGACGATTCAAATTCCATGTTTTCCGATCATCAACCTGTTTTTTCGGGGAAGAAAATCCTGCAATTGAAACAACGCTACCTCATACTGCCTGTAAAATCGGGCATGATGGTCATCGATCAGAAACGTGCACAGGAGAGAATTTTGTTCGAACAGTTTCTGGCTGTTATGCAAAGCGAAAGGGTTGCCACTCAGCAAATACTGTTTCCCTATACTTTTGAATTGAATCCGGCAGATGCTGGATTGTTAAAGGACCTTTTAACCGAAATCAGTTCTTTGGGATTCGATATCAGGGAATTCGGGAAGGATACCTTTATCATTAATGGTGTACCCGGAATACTGGCTACCAGCTCACCGGTCGATCTGGTGGAAAAACTTCTTGAGGAATACAAAAACTCACCGGTCGATGCCCGCGAAAAGGTGCGCGAACAGGTGGCCATTTCGCTGGCCAAAGCTTCGGCGGTCGATTACGGGATTGACCTGCAGCCCGAAGAGATGGACCATCTGGTCGATCAGTTATTCAGTTGTTCGGCGCCCAACTTTTCGCCCGATGGGAAAACCGTTCTCACGATTATTCCTATGGAAGACATCGAAAAACACTTCGGAAGGTAATTGAATATAAGTAAAAACAGAAGGTCGTGATTGATTGATCAATGTCGGGAATTCAATCTTATTTTAAATTTCTGGTTTAAGGCTTTTAAATAAAAACTTTTTCAAAATGTGTTGCCTGTTGAATGTCAATTAATCACCATAAACCACAACGCCGCTTCCGATTTTTGAAGCATCCAGTGACCTGTTGAATGTCAATTAATCACCATAAACCACAACGTTATCAATTATAAGATATTGAATTTTAGGCACATTCCGATTGAATAAATTTTGTACAGGCAAAAATATCCTAAGTATTGATCTAAACTTTCGGCAAATACTTTTTCAGGCGGATTGATAACCTCTAACGGGGAAAAAATAAAAGAGAGAGTACCAGGTATTTAAAGAACAAACCAAGAAAAGTATAAAAGAGGGCCTCTTTTACCCTGTATTTAAGCATGCCTGCCGACAGCGAAATTACCGGTGATGAAAGTGGCAGGGCGTTAAAAAGCACGATTACAATATTTCCGTAGCGCCTGATCCTCGATTCTGCTTTTTCGTAACGCTCTTTCCCGATCATTCTGTTTATAATTTTTGTGCTGAAAGTGTATCCTATCAGATAATCGACTGCCTGTGAGAGCATAGCTGTGGCTATGGCTATGCTGTTCAATGTTAACAGGTTGGCCTCTGCGGTAACATAATAGATAAATGCCAATTCCACAGGCATAACCAGGAAGAAAAGATATCCCGAAAAATTAACTATGGCAAACGAAAGCATGCCTTTTCCTTCGGAGCCATAATAGATATCGCGGGCAACTGTGAGCGAAACAATGGTAATGGCAACAGCCGCCATAACCACTATCAGGCTTAACCGAATAATATTTGCTTTAGTCCAAAATCTGGTTTCCATCCGGTTGTTTTTGTAAAAAATAAAAGTACCGGATTTTTTTTATCTGCAAACTATCCGTGAGTTTTTTGTTTCAGAAATGCATCGATTTCGGTGCGAACCGGAGCCGAAGGTTGCGCTCCGATTTTTGTCACGCTGATGGCCGAGGCTGCACTGGCAAATTTTAAAGCCTGTTCCCAATTCTTATTTTCGGTAATTGCCACTGCCAATGCGCCACAAAAAATATCACCGGCAGCAGTGGTATCGATAGCCTGCACCCTGAAAGCGGGTAGCCTTATTGCAAAATTATCACCTAAAGCAAAAGCACCTTCGGCCCCCAATGTTATTACGACGGTTTTTGCCCCCATTTTTCGTAGTTTTTCTGCCGAAAAGACAATGTTGTTTTCACTTGATAATTCTATCCCGCTTAAATGTTGGGCTTCCACTTCGTTCACCACCAGTACCGAGGTTTTTGAAATGGCTGTTACATCCCTTTTTTTGAACGGTGCAAAATTCCATAATACCGGTATGTTCCGATTATGGGCCAGATTTATTATGTGATCATTGGTTTCGTCGGGTATTTCGTTTTGCAGCAAAATCATGGCTGCCTGGCCAATAAGGTCGATGGCATTATCGATTTTTTGCGGGGTAAGGCTGTAGTTGGCGCCTGGCGCAACCGAAAGATAGTTGTTGCCATCGCTTCCCACCATTACGAGCGCATGGCCACTGGCTAAACCTTTTTCATGATATACCCTGCTGCAATCAATACCATCGTTAATAAAGTTCTGCACCATCACAGGAGTATAGGCATCTTCGCCCACACAATTTATGAATGCGACGTTTCCACCAGCCCGGGCAGCCCCAACTGCCGTGTTGGCGCCTTTTCCACCGTAAACCTGGTAAAATTCGGCATCGGTTATGGTTTCCCCCTTGCCGGGAAGACGCTCCATCTTCATAATCAGATCGACATTGGAGCTGCCGATTACAACAATTTTATTGTTCATCTCAGAGTAAGTTATTGTTAAA
>CAZMDP010000513.1:0-2741 GCA_964565015.1 uncultured Prolixibacteraceae bacterium
GGCTTGAAAAGAAGAACAAAATTATTTCGGTTGACGAAAAGAAAACCATCGCTTGCCACGAAGCCGGCCATGCCACCATCAGCTGGCTGCTCGAACATGCCCACCCGCTGGTAAAAGTTACCATAGTGCCGCGCGGTAAGGCTTTAGGTGCCGCCTGGTATCTCCCCGAAGAACGGTCGATTACTACAAAGGAGCAACTCCTCGATGAGATGTGTTCAACGCTGGGTGGCCGTGCAGCCGAAGAGATTGTATTTGGCAAAGTTTCGTCGGGCGCGCAAAACGACCTCGAAAGGGTTACCAAACAAGCATATGCGATGGTCAGCATCTTCGGGATGAGCGAAAAGGTTGGTACCGTGAGTTTCTACGATTCGACCGGGCAAAGCGACTATGCATTTACCAAGCCCTACAGTGAAAAAACTGCCGAACTGATTGATGCCGAAGCTAAAAAGATTATCGACGAACAGTATCAGCGCGCCCTCGACATCCTTCGTAAAAACAGCGAAGGGCATAAAAAACTGGCCGATCTTCTGCTCGAACGCGAGGTAATCTTCTCAGAAGACCTTGAGCAAATTTTCGGCAAAAGGCCATGGGACAAGCACAAAATTGAAAACAACCATACTGCTAAGGATACTTCGAGCGAAACGGAAAATGCAGCAAACTAACCTGACTGACAAGGCAGCAGCCAGAGAATGGATTCTGAACAACATCAGAAAAGCAGTTACCGGCAGACCTGTTCCCGATACAGAAAGGCCTGCCGGTTCGTTTGTGCATAGCAGCGAGGCTGCATTGACCGATACCTTTATTGCCTCGCTTGAAAAATTAAGCGGAAAGTCATGGTTTTTTAAATCGAAACATGAAACCCTGAATGGGTTGGCCAGGCTTGTTGAAGAAAAAGGCTGGAAAAACATTTCATGTCCCGACAGTACCATCGCTGAATTTCTGGAAAGTTCACACAGTCCTTTTTCATTCAGCCAGCTCACTTCATTGGAATGCGATGTAGTCATTACAGGCTGTGAAGCACTTATTGCCGACACCGGAAGTATATTGGTCAGTTCGGCACATACCCGTAGCCGTCAGGCATTCGTAAATGGCCCCGCCCATGTGGTAGTGGCTTCCGAAATGCAGGTTACCGAAACCTCCGATATGGCCATGGAAACTATGCTGAAACGGTTTAACGGAATAATGCCATCCCTGATTTCGATTATTACAGGCCCGAGCCGGACGGCTGATATTGAAAAAACACTTATCTTAGGGGCACATGGGCCAAAAGAACTTTATGTTTTTATTTCCGGAGAAAATATTTAACCATTAAGGATTATATCATGGAAGAGGGATGGAAAACAGTTTTTGAAACCGATCAGGAATATCAGGCAACCATAGCCAAAGATGTTCTGGAAAACAACGGTATCCAGGCAGTTATTTTAAATCAGAAAGACTCGACTTATCTGGTTTGGGGGCAAATTTCGGTCCTCGTTCCCCAAGCCGACGAAGAAACAGCTATAAACCTGCTTAAAGAATTGAAAAGTTGAACTCGTTTCTTGAAAGGACCTTAACGGGTTTTGGTTATGCATTTATACTGATTGCCGGGCTGGTAATCCACCCGGTTGTTTTTGCTTTGGTTTACCTTACCCTGCTCATTTTTGCCCTGGTTGAATATTACCGGATGGTTGAACTGGCCGGGGGAAATCCGCAGCATATTAACGGAATTGCTACCGGAACCACCTTTTTTATTTCCCTCTTCGGATTTGCTTACGGATGGTGGCCGCTTTATGCATCGCTCCTTTCGGTGGTACTTCTTTTCTCAACTTTTGTAATTGAGCTGTACCGAAAACAGCCAAAACCGCTCTCCAATATTGCCTATACCCTGATGGGCTTTTTCTACATCAGCATCCCGATGGGATTGCTCAACCTGATGGTTTTTCAGGATTTCCCACAAAACCCTGTATTCTATCCTTACATCCTATTGGGAGTAACCATCACCATCTGGGTTTACGACTCGGGGGCGTATATATTTGGAACGGCTTTCGGGAAACACCGGTTGTTCGAACGCATATCGCCCAAAAAATCGTGGGAAGGCGTAATCGGTGGTGGCCTGGTAGCTCTGGCTTCAGCTTTTGTGAACGCTCATTTTTTTCCGGCCATAAACCTTTCAAACTGGGTGATATTGTCGCTTATCATCGTGGTTTTCGGCACATTTGGCGACCTTATCGAGTCGATGCTCAAGCGGAGTTTCAGCATTAAAGATTCCGGAAAATTCCTTCCGGGGCACGGCGGCATACTCGACCGCCTCGATAGTTTTTTGTTTGCCATTCCATTTGTTGTTGCCTGGCTTTTCTTTGCCCGGCTTTGATTATCAAATATTTATCATGAAGATTCATAAAGAAGGTTTTAAAATGATCCCCCTTGTGCTGGCTATCTTGCTGGTAATTAATTTATTGGTTTACATCACCGGGATTACCCTGTTGTTTGTGGTTTTTCTTATCCCATCGCTTGTGATAGCAATTCTTGCCGTAAGGTTCTTCCGCGATCCCGAAACGGTAAAAACCAGTCGCCCGGGTGAGGTTTTATCGTCGGCCGACGGTAAAGTAGTGGTTATTGAACCTGTGTTTGAAAAAGAGTACTTTAAGGATGAACGCATTCAGGTTTCGGTATTTATGTCGGTATTCAATGTACATATCAACCACGTTCCGGTCGATGGCGAGATTGTTTATCAGAAGTACAATCCTGGCAAATTTCTGATT
>CAZMDP010000514.1:0-2738 GCA_964565015.1 uncultured Prolixibacteraceae bacterium
CCTATTTAATTTTACAGATAAACAATTTCTTATCCGGTTCGGTTGAGAAAAACCGGTTTCAGAAACGAATTTATTGCAGGTAATAATCAATCTACTAATGCTTTTTGTAAGAATTTTATGAATGCCTGATTGTTTTTTGTCTTCACGTAATGCAAATATGAGGTTCAAAGTTTAGCATTCATACCCGATTTTTCGGGTAAAAACTTCCAGTAACGCCTGGGCATGTGCTGCTTCTGTAATTTCAGGTTCAGCCGTTCGCGGATGGTAATATTTCTGCAGTAATCGCTCCACATTGTTTGGTAAAACGTTTCGCCCTCCTTCAAAACATCGTTTCTTACCGCTCCGTTCGAAAGGCTGAAAACTTTATTGTTGAGGGTAACTTCTTCAATACCTGAAAGATTAAAAAACAAACCATAGTCTCGCCTCAGGTCATAAATAAGCCATTGCTGGTCGGCAAAGCGGTTCCTGAAATGCTGCATCACCATTGGCAATACATCATACGCCGGACTGATGGGCGCAAAGTAAATGTTGTCGCGGGTTAACTGAAAACGCACAAACTCCACCATACGCATGGCTTCTTTCATTACTTTACGGGAAGCTTTTCGCACGGTGAGCACATTTTCGTCGCCATAATTCCCGCTTATATCGGCGTTGGCATCGAATGTTAGGCGGATAAAACGGTACAGGGCCATTTCAATTCCCGGTTCGCGCGAGAGGAAGGCCGAAAACGGGACATGCCTCGCTTCCTTTTTCAGCTTTTTTTGCAAGCCGTTCCATACCCTATCCGCATTTTCGTGGTTTGTGGCAATGTACTCCTTACCGACAAACATTTTCCCTTGATAACAATGGTCCGAAAGAATACCAGTTGGGTTAATTTTCCGATTGTAACATTCAAATATCACCGTCAGAAAGCCTTCAAAACTATCGTCGTAAACCAGGATCATGATAAAGGATTAATCTGTAAAACATTAATTTGCAATGCTTTAATATTGTATTTTATGATTTCAGCGCCGGCACTGCAGCTTCGCCAAAGGTGAAAAGCTTTAGCTGAAGATCGGGTTGTTTTTGCTTTCGTGGTGCCTCACCTGCGATTATCCGGCTGCGGAGGGTTTCGGCAGGTAACCCCGAAACCTGGAGCCTGAAATCGCTGTTCGTAATAAAATATTTTGCCCTTTTCATCACAACCCCAATTTTGGAGAGGTGATAAGCATTCAGGTCCCTGAATTTTCGGGCGGCAATTATCCTTTGTGCCGATTGTACCCCTATTCCGGGCACCCTCAGAATCATTTCATAGTCGGCTTTGTTCACATCAATCGGAAACAGATGAAGGTTCCTCAGGGCATAAGCCAGTTTGGGGTCGATCTCGAGGTCGAGGAAAGGTTCACTGTCCGACAATATTTCATCGGCCCTGAAGCGGTAGAAACGCATCAGCCAGTCGCTCTGGTAGAGCCGGTTTTCGCGCACCAAAGGAGCAGTTTTAATGGCAGGCAACCGTGTGTCGTATTTGTTAACCGGTTGGTACCCCGAATAATATACACGTTTTAGCCGCTGGTTTTGGTATAGGTCCGAGGCCAGCCTGAGTATCTGCCTGTCGTTTTCAGGCGAAGCGCCAACAATCAGTTGCGTACTTTGTCCGGCGGGTACAAACAGTGGCGCTTTTCTGATCAGTTTCCTGCTTTCGCTGTTCTCGAGGATGCCATTCCGTATCAAGGATATTGGCCCGAATACATCGGTATGGTCTTTTTCGGGCGCCAGGCGCTTTAACTCAGGATTGGTCGGTATTTCGATATTGACGCTCAAACGGTCGGCAAAAATTCCGGCCTCCCTGATCAGCTCCTCACTGGCTCCGGGTATTGCTTTCAGATGGATATAACCATTATACCGCTCTTCGGTGCGCAATTTCCTGGCAACCTGTACCATCCGTTCCATGGTGTAATCGGGCGACCGGATTACCCCCGAACTGAGAAACAGGCCTTCGATGTAATTGCGGCGGTAAAACCCGATGGTAAGGTCGGTAAGCTCCTGTACTGTCAGGGTTGCCCGCGGGCGGTCGTTCGACCTGCGGTTAATACAATAGGCACAATCGTAAATGCAGTGGTTGGTCATCAATACCTTCAACAGGCTTATACATCGGCCATCGTCGGTAAAACTATGGCAAATGCCGCACGAAACTGCGTTTCCGATTCCTCCGGGTACATTTGCCCTGCGTGATCCGCTCGACGAACACGATACATCATATTTTGCCGCATCGGCTAATATATTTAGCTTTTCCTGAACCGTTCCATTCATTTTAAAGGAAAATTTCTTATTTTTGTTTCAAAAATACTAATTAAATTAGCAAAATAGAAATATTTTCTGAAATTTATTTGAACCATTACACCATTTTCGGAATGATCTGTCTCAAAGAAAATATCCGGTTTTTTCGAAAAAAACTGGGCTTAACCCAGGAGGACCTGGCAAACATGCTCGATACAAAACGTTCGCTGATTGGATCGTACGAAGAAGGAAGGGGAGTTCCAAAACTCGATATGCTAAAGCGAATGTCCGACTTGTTCGGGGTTACACTGGATGAATTTCTGTCGGTCAATTTTTGCGAAACCGGCAATTATATGCCCGAAGGTAAAGTTGGCCCAAAAATCTTAAGTGTGATGGTAACGCCCGATAATGAGGGACGCATTGCCATTGTTCCTTTGAAAGCATCGGCAGGATACCTCAATGGGCGTAGCGACCCGGAATAT
>CAZMDP010000515.1:0-2735 GCA_964565015.1 uncultured Prolixibacteraceae bacterium
TTGCATATCAAACGCGACCGATTATGCGTGCGGGGGAGCCCGGTATAACTCAAATTATTTGCAGGGAGTAGGAATGGGAACATTGACCGATAGCCTTACAGCTCTGAAAGTACATGTATTTGAAAATAAGGCCATATCACTTACCGAATTTTTAAATGCCCTTGAAAATAATTTTTCAGGTTATGAAGAGTTGCGATACAAACTGATTTACAATACACCAAAATATGGAAACGACGACGATAGGGCCGACGATGAACTTCGAAAGGTATTCGAAATTTATTACAGTGCCGTTAACGGTCATCGATCGCCGCGGGGAGCTACCTGGCGGATCAACCTGTTGCCCACAACCTGCCATGTCTATTTCGGAAGTGTAATGCAGGCCAGCCCCGATGGACGAAAGGCAGGCATGCCGGTTTCGGAAGGAATATCGCCGGTGCAGGGAGCCGATACGAACGGACCTACAGCTGTAATCAAATCGGCTGCAAAAATTGACCACATACGAACCGGGGGAACTTTGCTCAACCAGAAGTTTTCGCCTGCATTTTTCAGGACCGAAGAAGATATCCGTAAAGTTTCGCAATTGTTGCGAAGCTATTTCAGAATGGACGGGCATCATATCCAATTCAATGTAGTGAATGCCGATACATTGCGGAAAGCTCAGAAAAATCCCGAAAAATACCGTGACCTTATTGTAAGGGTTGCCGGTTACAGCGATTATTTCAACGACCTGGGCGAAGACCTTCAGGAAGAAATTATCCGCCGTACCGAACATGAAGCGTTATAATGTTGTGTCTTTTTGTAAATAATGCAATATGGCATTTGCCGGCCCATGTTAAAAGTATATTTTTACACCATTTTTAGTGACATACCAAATTAAATATGATCATACTCGGTACAACAAACATTCCGGCTACCGTTGAGGTGAAAGGCCCCGACGGAATTATATTTTTAATTGTTATTTCCATACTGTTTGTTTTACCGGTTATTTATTTTCTCTTCAGGTTTTTACGCCGCAACAGAAAACAAACTATTAATTCAGCTCCATTGTTTGGCCGGAAAAAAATTTCCATTTCGCTTGAAAAAGACCGGAAATATTACCCCGATTTTATAAAAATAACCATTAAAAACACCGGTAAAAAAGATGTTGACCTTGATCATCCAATGCTGATATTCCGGAATTTCTGGACAAAACGGAAGTTCAAGCTAAAAGGGACAAACCGCTATAGCTTTTATCCATTATTGCTCGAACCCGGAAAAACCCACGATCTGACCATTGACCTGAACCATTTTTACCGGCACGATAAACGGTTGAAACGCTACCCTCAGGTTACGGTATTGGTATCGGATGTAAGCGGAAAAAAATTTTCACCCCGGAGTATTATGCTCCGTAAAACACTTTTCCGCTGATTATGCGAAGCTGGCATTTTAACCATATCGATTTTTCGACCTATCCGCATTACGAAGGCGATGACCTGGGGGTTTGGTGGTCGCCAAAGGAAACTTTCTTCAGGATTTGGGCACCAACAGCCATTGAAGTTGAACTTAGGCTGTACGACAACGGTGAAAATGGCGATCCGTTGAAAGTCATTCTCCTTCAAAAAGATAAAAAAGGAACCTGGATACATACCGAAACCGGCAACCTCGAAAACTTGTTTTATACGTTCAGGGTCAACGATGGCGAATGGCTTCACGAGGTTCCCGATCCGTATGCCAAAGCAGTGGGCGTAAACGGCAACCGGGGCATGATAGTTAACCTGCCAAAAACCAACCCACGGGGATGGGGCAACGATAAAGGCCCCGAAATGAAAAATTTTACCGATTGGATAATTTACGAGCTCCATGTTCGTGATTTTTCGATTGCTGAAAGTTCGGGGATGAAGAACAAAGGCAAATACCTGGCATTTACCGAAAAGAAAACCCGTTCTCCCCTGGGTGAAAAAACAGGACTCAGCCACCTTAAAGAATTGGGTATTACCCATGTACACCTGTTACCGGTATTCGATTTCCAATCGGTTGACGAAGAAAAACCCCTGAAAAAATACAACTGGGGATATGATCCCCAAAACTTTAATGCCCCCGAAGGTTCGTATGCCACCAACCCTTACGACGGTGCCGTGAGGATCAAAGAGTTTAAAAAGATGGTGATGGGCCTCCACAGCGAAGGGATTGGGGTTATCATGGATGTGGTGTATAACCACACCTGGCTCACCAAAGGTTCGGTTTTCAACCAGACCGTACCCGGCTATTATTACCGGCAGACAAACGACGGATCGTTTTCGAACGCTTCGGGGTGCGGAAACGAAATTGCTTCTGAGCGGAGCATGGTGCGCAAATTTATTATCGACTCGTTGCGATATTGGATAACCGAATACCATATCGACGGTTTCAGGTTCGATTTGATGGGCATTTTCGATATCGACACCATGAAACAAATCCGTGTAGAGGTGGATAAGATCAATCCGTCGATTTTATTGTATGGCGAAGGTTGGGCGGCAGATTGGAGCCCCATGCCCGAAGAAAAACGTGCGGTAAAACGAAATATAAAACACCTGACCGGAATAGCGGCATTCAACGACGATATGCGCGATGCCATAAAAGGCAATCACGCCCAGAAAACAACCCGCGGATTTGTAAGTGGACTTGGTTTGCGCGAAGAGGCTGTAAAATTCGGAATTGTTGCCGCCACGTGGCACCCTCAGATTGTTTATAGTTATGTTGAATCGTCGCACGAACCC
>CAZMDP010000516.1:0-2734 GCA_964565015.1 uncultured Prolixibacteraceae bacterium
TTTTTCTGTTGATTTATGATGCCAACCTGTTAGTTGACAGTGCATCGGCACTGGCTAAACGGTTTAATATACCCAATATAGTAATTGGGCTTACCATTGTAGCATTCGGAACATCGGACCCCGAACTGGTTGTCAACGTTTTTTCAGCTGCCGAAGGAAACACCTCACTTGCATTGGGCAACGTTATAGGCAGCAATATATTTAATGTGGCAGCAATTCTTGGCCTTTCGGCCATTATTTATCCGCTTTCGGTAAAAAGCAATACTACCTGGATTGAAGTACCGCTTGCTTTTATGGCTGCGCTGCTGGTATTTATCATTGCTAACGACAGCTATTTCGACGGAATGCCCTCATCGGTAATCAGCCGGACGGATGGAATTATTCTGCTCCTGTTTTTTATCATTTTTATGGCCTACAATTTTCAGTTGATCCGTAAAGGCGACAACAGTGATGAGATCAGGGTAAAAGAGATGACGGCAGCCAAATCCCTGTTTCTGATTGTAGGAGGTTTGGCGCTGCTCGTCGCCGGGGGCCGAATGATCGTTTATTCGGCCGTTGAGCTGGCAACATCGTGGGGCGTACCCGAAAGGATAATTGGATTAACAATTGTTTCGGTGGGTACTTCACTGCCCGAACTGGCAACTTCGGTAGTAGCTGCACGAAAGAAAAACACCGACATTGCTGTGGGGAACATCGTCGGCTCAAATATCTTCAATATCTTCTTTATTCTCGGGTTGACTGCCGTAATCGAACCTGTTCCTTTTCAGGAAACGGCTCAGGTTGACCTGTTGCTGAACCTGGCTTTAAGCCTGCTATTGTTTGTTTTTATATTTACCGGCAAAGGCAGGCGATTGGAACGATGGGAGGGTGTGGTTTTTATTGGAATCTATATGGGGTATCTTGCGTATTTACTGATTAGTTAAAATAAATTCGTAGCTGATGTGAATTACTTCAATCTGAGTTGGTCTACGTCATAAAATCGGCAAAATTTAAATACCATCCTTTCTATTGACTTTTATCGGTAAAAGCTTGCTATATTTTCGAGGCAGGCTCTTTAAAAATTACTTTTTGATTTTACCATGTTCAGTTTTTCCCGTATTTGGCCTGTAAATACCCTATAGTAGCCTCCATAATGTTTTTGAGGACATTCAGATTAATATCGGATAGTTTCTTTGCATAGATGCACCCTTTCCCCATTTTGAATTTACCCAGGCCTTCGAGCAGGTATTCGTGTTCTGGCAATCCTGAAAACACGTAGAGCGAAATTGCTGCTTTGCGGGGTGAGAATCCTACCAGTGGCCAATCGCCTTCCTGCCTGCTTCGTTCGGATTTATAATGGTATTGACCAAAGCCTATAATACTTGCGCCCCACATTTTGGGTTCATAACCTGTAACCGAATGCATAAAGTCGAGTAATGCAAAGGCATCGGCCTTCTTTTGATCGGTATCTGCAAAAGAGTTGATAAATTCGCGTACATCGCCATCGTGAGCCAATGTTTTTAATGCTGCCATTTTTTTAAGGTTTTACTTTCATTTTTTGACTGTTTTCCAACACCCTGAATTTAATCATTCTTTCAATTAGATCGTAAGGGATGGGCTTATCAATCGAAAACTGCACCGAACCTTTACCCTGTTTATATTTCGAAAGTTCATTTTTAAATTCACTGTGACCTGTGGGTGTGGCATAAAATCCGATATGGTTTTTGAATGCTGCAAAGTAAACCAACGGTTTTTTATGTGTTTTATAGCCAGGCATTCCATAAGCCATAAGCTCCTCTGCTTCCGGGGCGTTATTGATTATCAGCATTCGTATGTGACTCAAAATTTCCTGAATATTTTCAGGAAATTGATGAATATATTTTTCGACTTCACTCATTTTTAATCTCTTTTCAGGACCTGAAAATACAAATCTTTCGGATATGCTGTGATGTTGTTTTTTCTTCCTGAATATTGCATTTACAATCCGGAGTTGCAGGACTTGATAAATATAACTTTCAAGACTAAATTTATATAAGCTGAAGAACCATGTCGTAGTTGAGTCCATTATAATGAAATTCCCCCAAAGTCTGAAAACCGTTTTTCCGGTAATAATTCACTGCCTTGTGGTTGTCGGTCTGAACGCCTCCCCACAATATAATTCTGCTGATATCAAGTCGTTTCAGGTCGGAAATTATAAATTGGAATAATGCATTTCCAATTCCCTGACTTTGCCAATTGTCGGCAACCGAAGGGGCAAAGGTGGCATCGGCTTTATTATCAAGTTTCAACCCATAGGATTGCAACCGAAAAGTATCATGTTCCAAAAAGCCAATTTTGATGATTGAATACGCAACGATTGCTGAAGTTTCAGCGTCTTGTGCAATATAACCTGTATGTAAGTCATTCCGATAAAATTCAACAACAGAATTTATTCCAAAAGGATGTGGCCCAAAACGTTTTCTGGTCTCAATGCTTAATTTGCCAAAATAATCGCATAAATTGCCGTAATCATCGGCATTCAGCTTGCGTAGTGCGACCTGCCGGTTGTTTTTTGTTGTAACGATCATATTCAATTCAATCTAATCACGGTTTCGGTTTACAATGTCCTGCTCAAAATTATATATAATTCTATCACATGATTTGAGAAATGCGGGTCGATCCACAAAATAGTTAACCCTTTCGTATATAGCCAAGTATTTCCGATAATTTACCGTTTAGTTCAATATTCATGGCGCTTTTTTAATCATTTAATATA
>CAZMDP010000517.1:0-2723 GCA_964565015.1 uncultured Prolixibacteraceae bacterium
GTAACCCGACCGGTTGCAAGGTCGATGCCCGTAACCGACTCAATAACATCGGCAGCTTCCTGTCCGTATGCCCCGATATTCTGTACCGGTGCCGCCCCAGCTTTACCCGGAATGAGGGAAAGGTTTTCAACGCCGCCAAAACCATCGCGGACAGCATAAGCCACAAAATCGTCCCATTCGACACCTGCACCTACCCTCAACCAGATAAAAGAGCGGTTTTCTTTTTCGATCGTAATCCCCGGAATGTTGGGATGCAGAACTAAGCCATCGAAATCGCCCCTGAACAACAGGTTGCTCCCACCTCCCAGTATCAGTTTCGCCGAAGCCGACTGATAAACGGGAGTTCCCATAAATTCAATGAAGTCGGAAGGTTCGGTAAATTCGAAAAAGCAGCGCGCTTTAGCCGGTGTGCCGAATGTATGGTATTTCTGAAGAGAATAGTGTTCAAAAAAACGGATCATATCAAATAATTTGGGCACAAATATACGAACCTGAAACGTGAAAGCCGAAACCTTGTGCCC
The DNA here is from genome assembly GCA_964565015.1 of uncultured Prolixibacteraceae bacterium. Lineage (GTDB taxonomy): Bacteria > Bacteroidota > Bacteroidia > Bacteroidales > Prolixibacteraceae > UBA1413. The sequence goes on from CAZMDP010000517.1 coordinate 522, forward strand.
CGTTGTACAATTCCTTTCATAAAACAGACACTATGGCGTTTTTCTCCACGTTTTTAAACATATATTTGTGAAGCTAAACCGTTCAATTCAGGCATCGGATCTGAAATTCGGGAGAAATAATGCAAAAAAACACTTTCAGATTGAAAAGGATAATTGTTTCAGTAACCAACGACCTGATTACCGATAACCGGGTGCATAAGGTTTGTACAACCCTTTGCGACATGGGTTTTTCGGTCCTGTTGGTTGGACGGTGTTACCGTAATTCGCCCCCTGTTTCGGCAAGAGTTTACTCTACACGGCGTTTGCACCTATGGTTCCGCAAAGGGCCGCTATTTTATGCCGAATACAATATCCGCCTGTTTTTTATGCTGATTTTCAGCCGTTTCGACATTTTGCTTGCAAACGATCTGGATACCTTACTGGCTAACGTTATTGGGGGAAAGCTTAAAAATAAACCCATCATTTACGATAGCCACGAGTACTTTACCGAAGTACCCGAATTGGTTACCCGCCCAAAAATTCAACGTATATGGCAAAAACTCGAAAAATGGCTTGTTCCGAAGGTATCGGCAGCATACACCGTATGTGAACCCATTGCAGAGATTTACTGGCAGAAATACAGGATCAACTTCAGGGTTGTCCGAAATGTGCCTGATTTTGTTGACCTTGAGCGTTCACCCTATAAAAATGCAGGAACTGGTCGTCCTTCCATAATTTACCAGGGTGCGTTAAATATCGGGAGGGGCCTTCATCGGGCTATTGAAGCCATGCTTTTCATTCCTGAAGCCGATCTGATTATGGCCGGAAGCGGCGATATTGAAGCCGAACTCAGAAGATATGCAGCTGAAGTTACGCCACAAAATGTATTTTTTAAGGGACGGGTTCCGTTTGGAGAATTGGTGCTTCTTACCAGAAGTGCTTCATTAGGAATTTCGCTCGAAGAAGATTTGGGGCTCAATTACCGTTATGCCCTTCCAAACAAGCTTTTCGATTATATTCAGGCCCGCATTCCGGTAATAGTCAGCAATTTACCCGAAATGAAAAAAGTTGTTGAACAGTACAACATCGGGTTAATAGCCACCTCCTCCGAACCGGAATACCTTGCAGGTTTGTTTAGCAAAGCATTATCTGATGAACCAATGCGCAAAACGTGGAAAAACAATCTTGAAACCGCTGCAGTTGACCTGAATTGGAATAAAGAACGAAAAATAATTGAGGAGATATTTGGAAGTTATGTTTAGGAGGAACATTTTTTCAGATCAAATATTGAAATCAACAACCCTGTCGACTGCGAGAACCCGGAAATCAATCCACGCTTATAGTCGGGACACGGCCCACGCCTGACGGCGGGACACAGCAACTACTATAACCTTAGCAACCCTGTCCTTTTCTCTCCCCACCATCGAGTGACATACAAACCTCCACGCCATCCTGAGCCTGAGTCAAAATGGCGTCGAAGCCAGCATATTGCAACCTAACTGTTCATTTGCCCGCCCTTCCACAAAATAATTCCGCACAATGTTTGCCATTTCACCTATTCAACTATATTTGTGAACGATAGGAATCATTAAAATCAAGACTTAAAAAAATCAAACTAAAAAAGGAGGACAAAATGCACCACGGACCTGCTGTAGAATTGGGGAAAGACCACTCAATTGAGTACAAAACACGACTCGGGGTAATCCTGTTTTTTATTTACCTGCTGGTTTATGCAGGATTTGTATTGATCGGCATTTTTTACCCGCAGATGATGGGTGCCAATGCACTGGCCGGACTAAACCTTGCCTTTGTATATGGTATGGGACTGATCGTTCTGGCCATTATAATGGGGTTGGTTTATAACTACTTCTGCACCAGGCACGAAGATAAAATGAATAAGGAGGAACAGGCATGATCTATTCAGTTTCTGCTTCGGCCATTGTTATTTTCGTGATTTTTGTAATGTCCGTACTCGGGCTCTCCTTTTACTTTGCACGAAAATCGAAATCTGCTTCGGGCTATTATGCTGCCGGGGGTAACATCCACTGGTTTGTTAATGGCGTTGCATTTGCCGGCGATTATCTGTCGGCTGCCTCCTTCCTTGGCATTTGCGGTATGATCGCTTTCTTCGGGTACGACGGGTTCCTCTACTCCATCGGTTTTCTGGCTGGATGGGTGGTGGCCCTTTTCATCGTTGCCGAACCCCTGAAACGGATGGGCAAA
>CAZMDP010000518.1:0-2720 GCA_964565015.1 uncultured Prolixibacteraceae bacterium
TACATCCTCGTGGGTAACTGCTTTAATCACATCGGGGCCTGTAACAAACATGTGACTGGTTTCTTTAACCATAAAGATAAAATCGGTAAGGGCGGGGGAGTAAACCGCTCCACCTGCACATGGGCCGAGAATAACCGAAATCTGGGGCACAACCCCCGATGACATTACGTTATTGTAGAATATATCGGCATAGCCGGCAAGACTTTCCACTCCTTCCTGAATACGTGCACCGCCCGAATCGTTCAGTCCAATGACAGGGGCGCCCATTTTCAGCGAAAGTTCCTGAATTTTTACAATTTTATCGGCATTTGCACGGCTTAAAGTACCACCGAAAACAGTGAAATCCTGCGCAAAAACATATACCAGTCGGCCATTTATTTTTCCATAACCGGTAACTACACCATCGCCCAGTATCTTTTTCTTTTCCATCCCGAAATCATAATTCCGGTGGGTTACGAGTTTATCAATTTCGTTAAATGTACCCGGATCGAGCAAACTTATAATACGTTCCCGTGCGGTTTTTTTTCCTTGTGCGTGTTGTTTGTCGATTCTTTCCTGGCCTCCGCCCAATTCTGCCGACCGGTTCATTTCGTCGAGCAGGGTAAGTTTTTGTTTTAAATCCATAATCCGGAATAATTATTCGATTTCAATTAATACCTGATTCCCTTCTACTGTGTCGCCTTCGGCAACATGAATTTTGCTGATTTTTCCATCTACGGCCGATTTATATTCGCTTTCCATTTTCATGGCCGAAAGTATGATCACGGTTTCTCCTTTTTTTACTTCCTGCCCTTCGTTTACCAAAATCCTGACAACTTTACCGGGCATGGGCGATGTAATGTGTTTTTCTCCCGAATCGAGGTGCCCTCCCAAACGGTCGAGCAAATATCGGGTTTCGGCGTCAATTACCTCTACATCAAACGTTTTGTACAGCGTGTATGCCAGATATTTTTTGGGTTGGTCGAGTGGTACAAGTTCAATGTCGTGGCTGCGGTAGTTCTCAATAATCGAAAAAGTACCATCATGCGTATGCATTAGGTCGATATCGTAAACCACATCGTCAACCTTAACTTTCAGGAGGTTATTGTCCTGACTTAATAACTCAACACGGGCATACCTGTTGTTAAGCTTTATTTCGACTGACATAAAAATTATTTAAAAATGAAGAATTTGCGGTGATTTTTTCCAACGGCTCTGAACAGGTTGGAATTCTTTAGGCGAATATACTTTTGCAAGCCTTTCGAGGTAGTCGATATAGGCCGAAATGATGACCATATCTTCTATTTCGCGGCTCACTTCGATCTCCCTGGTAAGCAGTTCACGGTTTTTTTCAATGAAATGGGTATCGTATTTACCTTCAACAAAATCGGGTGTTTCCATTATTCTCTCCAAAAATTTAACGGATGTTTTTACCCCGGTAATTTTGTATTCGTAAAGGGCCCTGCGCATTCGTTCAATGGCAATTTGCCTGGTTTTACCCCAAACGATGAGTTTTGAGATCATCGAATCATAATAAATAGGTATCTCGTAACCTTCGTAAACATAACCATCGATTCGTATCCCCAAACCGGAAGGTTCCTTTATTTTATGTACCTTTCCGGGTGCAGGCATAAAGTTGTTATCAGGGTCTTCGGCATTGATCCGGCATTCGATTGCATGTCCTCTTTGTACCAGTTCCTCTTGCGTGAAAGCCAGTGGTTTCCCTTCAGCAATTTTTATTTGTTGTTTAACCAGGTCAACGCCGGTTACCCGTTCGGTGATGGGATGTTCAACCTGGAGCCGGGTATTCATTTCGAGAAAATAGTAGTTCAGATCGTTGTCCACCAGAAATTCGATGGTACCGGCACCAAGGTAGTTAACCGATTTTGCAGCCGCAACGGCAGTATCGCCCATTTTTTTTCTTAGTTCGGGCGTCATTAATGGCGAGGGTGTTTCCTCGATCATTTTCTGATGTCGTCGTTGTACCGAACATTCGCGTTCAAAAAGATGAACAGCATTACCATGGCTATCCATAAGTATCTGAAATTCGATATGGTGAGGCGAAGTAATGTACTTTTCGATATATACTGCATTGTCGCCAAAGGCAGCCATAGCCTCCGATCGTGCAGCCCTTAGCGAAGATTCAATATCGGCTTCGTTATGTACCAGTCGCATCCCTTTACCGCCTCCTCCGGCAGCAGCTTTTATCATAACAGGCAGTCCAATTTGCCTGATTACTTCCAATGCTTCTTTTTCATCCGAAATGCTGCCTTCGGTACCCGGTACCACAGGTATTCCAGCTTTTTTCATGGCTTCACGGGCTTTTATTTTATCGCCCATGACCAGCATAACTTCGGCCGAAGGGCCAATAAAAATGATGCCTTCTTCGCTGCACCGCTTTGCAAACGCAGGATTTTCGGATAAAAAGCCATAACCGGGATGTATAGCATCTGAACCGCTCTTTTTGGCTGCCTCAATTATGCGGTCAATATTCAGGTAGCTTTCCGACGACGGAGCAGGGCCAATAAAATAAGCCTCATGTGCATATCTAACGTGCAACGATGTCCGGTCGGCTTCAGAGTAAACGGCAACTGTGGTTATTCCCATTTCGCGACAGGTACGCATTACGCGTATGGCAATTTCTCCCCTGTTCGCAATCAGAACTTTTTTGATATGTCTCATTAACAAAATCTGATTTTTAGTTTTGTTGTACTATAAAACTGTGAAAATAAAAAAATGTT
>CAZMDP010000519.1:0-2717 GCA_964565015.1 uncultured Prolixibacteraceae bacterium
GTACACCGTGCCCGAAGGGTTCAGCGGTTTTTATCGCAGCCATTCTTTGTTGCAGAGCAATTTACCGGATTGAAAGGTGAATTGGTTGCCATCGAGGACATTATAAAAGGGTTTAATATGATTATGGACGGCGAAGTGGATAAATACCCCGAAGCAGCTTTTAACCTGGTAGGTACCATTGAACAGGCCATTGAAAAAGGGGAAAGGATGCTGGCGGATAAGTAAAACCGGGCAAAAGCTGTTGGCGACAGTTGGCAGTATGCAGTCCTCTGTGGTCAATAGCAAATCCCGATCAGAACATTCAGTGGGGTAACAACATTATTGCTGAAAATTTTCTTATTTTAATCAAGAAAAATCTGTGAATCTGTGACAATAATATGTATATCGAAATTGTAACACCAGAAAGTATGTTGTTCAGCGGCGAAGTTAAGCTGGCAGAGATGCCCGGTAAAATGGGGCCGTTCGTAATGCTGAAAAACCATGCCCCTATCTTATCGCTGCTCGAAAAGGGTACTGTCCGGATTGTTGAAGAAAGTGGCCGCGAACGTACATTCGACGTATCGGGAGGTGTGGTCGAGAACCTGCACAATAAAATCGTTGCATTGGTCGAACTGCAGAAAGAAGACTCGAAATGAAGGTCAGGTTTCTGGTTGTCAGGTTCAGTTCTATCGGCGATATTGTGTTGACAACCCCGGTTGTGAGGGGATTAAAAACACAGGTCGAAGGTGCCGAGGTCCATTTCGTAACCAAAGCCAGATACGCACCGTTGCTCGAATCAAATCCTTATATCGATAAAATACACCAACTGCACGACAAAATTACACCCCTGCTCGATGAACTTCAAGCCGAAGGGTTCGATTTTGTTATCGACCTACACCGGAATATTCGCAGTGGCCAGATCAAGCGCAGGCTTAATGTTCCCGATTTTACTTTCGACAAACTCAACATCCGTAAATGGGTACTTGTTAATTTCAAATTGAATTACCTTCCAAAAACGCACATCGTTGAACGTTACCTGCAAACGTTGTCGGTGTTCGACGTAAAAAACGATGGGCAGGGCCTCGATTTTTTTGTGCCCGAAAACCAGGTTTTTCCCACTGAAGAATTACCCGCTGCTTTTAAAAATGGGTACGTGGTATTTGTAATCGGAGGTACCTATTTCACAAAACGTCTTCCTGCCGGTAAGGTTGTGTCGATCTGCAACCAAATCCCTTTCCCGGTAATACTGCTTGGCGGGAAGAACGAAGCTGAAACCGCCGATGAAATAATGGCCATGGCAAAGGGAAATGTGACCAACCTCTGCGGCAGGTTAAGTGTATTGCAATCGGCTTCGTTAATATCGCAGGCCAGACTGGTACTTACCAATGATACGGGTATGATGCATATAGCCGCCGCTTACCGAAAAAAAATACTATCGTTCTGGGGCAATACGGTTCCTGCTTTTGGGATGTGGCCCTATATGCCCGATCCGGCTTCCATGATGCTCCAGGTCGAATCGTTGAGTTGCCGTCCCTGTTCAAAGCTTGGGTATAACAAATGTCCCCGGAAACATTTCCGGTGCATGAACGATATTGATATAGATCAGGCTGTCAAATGGATAAAAGATAACTTCTGATCCTAAATTTCCCGAAATGCTTTGTGTATCCGGGTGAGGGCTTCTTCAACAACCGATCGCGGGCATCCAATGTTGATCCGCATAAATCCGTCGCCGTTCCTTCCGAACCTGCCCCCGTTATTCAATCCAACTTTGGCTTTCTCAACCAGAAATTTATTCAGTTGTTTGTCGTTCATGCCAAATGCCCTGAAATCCATCCATACCAGATAAGTGGCTTCAGGTTTCATTACGTTTACTTCGGGCAGGTTATTTTTCATGAAATCTGAGAGAAACCGGTAATTTCCTTCCACATATTCCATCATTTGGTTGAGCCATTCAGCGCCATAGGTATAAGCAGCCTCAAGCGCAATGGTACCAGGGATGTTGCCCATGTGGATGTGCAGGGTGCGCATCAGCTTTTCGTAACTCTTCATCTTTTCGGGGTCGCGTATTACCACGAACGAAGTAGATAGCCCCGCCAGATTGAAAGTTTTGCTGGGCGCCATGCATACCACCGAATTTTGGGCAGATTCATCCGAAACCATGGGAAATGGAATGTGTGTATTCCCTTCGAAAATCAGGTCAGAATGTATCTCGTCGGATACAACCAAAATGTTATGACGGGTACATATTTCGGAAAGCGCCTCAAGTTCGCGGCGCTTCCAGACCATTCCGCCCGGATTGTGCGGGCTGCAAAGGATCAGCATTTTGGTTTTTGCATCGATCTTTGCCTTAAAGTCGTCGAGATCGAAATAATACCTGCCGTCCTTCAGTTTTAAGGGGTTCTCAACCAGTCGGCGTTTCATTCCCCTCACACTCTCAAAAAACGGAAAATAAACCGGGGTTTGCACAATTACCTTGTCGCCCGGCTCAGTAAAAGCGATCACCATTGCTGTAATGGCCGATACCACCCCCGGGCTGAACGAAATCCACTCTTTCTCAACTTTCCAGTTGTGGCGGGTTTGCAGCCAGTTTATAATGGATTGACTGAAACCGTCGCCCCTGAATGTGTAGCCGAGGATTTCATGTTCCAGCCGTTTACGGATTGCTTCCATAATAAATGGTGGTGTCCTGAAATCCATATCGGCAACCCAAACCGGAAGAATATCATTGGCACCGAAAA
>CAZMDP010000520.1:0-2713 GCA_964565015.1 uncultured Prolixibacteraceae bacterium
AATGATGCTAATTTGAAGACTTCTTTAGCCAATAAATCAAGATTTTCCATTTTTCTTTCATAAAAGTTTGTTAAATTGATAAAAATCAACGCACCACTATACCTTTGGTGCGTAAATATGATTTTAAATCGGGGATCGCAATTTCCTTAAAATGAAAAATACTGGCTGCAAGGCCAGCATCGGCTTTACCTTTTGTAAAAACTTCGGCAAAGTGATCCATTGTTCCTGCACCACCCGATGCAATAACCGGTATTCTGAGCATTTCCGACAGACGTGCCAGTTCGTTGCAGGCAAAACCGTTTTTGGTGCCGTCGTGGTTCATCGAGGTGAATAGAATTTCGCCGGCACCCCGGTTTTCACCTTCTTTTGCCCATGTAAAAAGCTCCTTTTCGGTAGGAATGCGGCCCCCGTTTACAGTGACGGTCCAATAACCCGACTCGTCGCCACGGGCATCAATGGCAAGCACTACAAACTGGCTCCCGAAATTACGTGCCAGGTCGTCAATTAAACGCGGGTTACGCACTGCCGATGAATTTATGCTTATTTTATCGGCACCGGCGTTTAAAAGGGCATCGGCATCGCTCAGTTCACTTATACCTCCCCCAACTGTAAAAGGTATGTTTATTTCCCTTGCAATTCTTTTTACCAAATCGACAAAAGTTTTCCGGCCTTCGTGGGTTGCCGTGATATCGAGAAATACCAGTTCATCGGCACCCTGTTCGGCATAAAGGGCGCCCAGTTCAACCGGATCGCCCACATTTCGGATATTGATAAAATTCACCCCTTTAACAGTTTGCCCATCTTTAATATCGAGGCAGGGAATAATTCGTTTTGCCAACATGTTCAAAAATAAATTGATACAAACAGAATGAAATAATTTACACTGATCGGAACCTATTCGGTTATTTTCTTTTCAATGAAGCATGTACTTTTCCAATTCCTTGAGGGTAATTTTTCCTTCGTAAATAGCCTTTCCGGTAATAACACCCGGTACGCCCATCTCAGCAAGTTTATGAACATCATCCATTTGCGAAATACCCCCGCTGGCTATAAGATACAACGAAGGTAATTCTTCGAGCACCTGCTTGTATAAATCGAATGAAGGTCCCTGAAGCATACCGTCTTTGCATATATCGGTCGAAATAACTTTGGTTATTCCTTTTTGTGCAAATGATTTGATGAACGGGATTATTTCGAGTGAAGAATCTTCCTGCCAGCCAGAAACCGCAATTTTTCCATTGCGGACATCGGCGCCAAGTATGATCTTATCAGGACCAAATTGTTCTATCCACCTGAAAAACATGTCCGGAGCCTTTACGGCTATGCTTCCACCGGTAACCATTGCGGCACCGTTTTCGAAAGCAATCTTTAGGTCGGCATCACTTTTCAGACCGCCACCAAAATCGATAATCAGGTTTGTTTTTGAAGCAATGGTTTCCAAAACCTTATAATTTACAATATGGTGTGCTTTTGCCCCATCGAGATCGACCAGGTGTAATCTTTTCAATCCGGCATCTTCGAACATTCGGGCAACTTCGAGCGGGTTTGTGTTGTAAACGGTTTTCTGGTTGTAATCGCCCTGACTGAGCCTGACACATTTTCCACCGATAATGTCGATGGCTGGAATTATTTCCGTTCTGAACATTATAAATCTTCTAAAATCATTTTTAATACTGCCTGTGCCGACCATTCGCGGTTGGCTGCCTCCTGCACAACAACCGATGCAGGGCTATCGATTACTTCATCGGTAACGATCATGTTGCGCCTGACGGGTAAGCAATGCATAAACCGGGCATTATTTGTAAGGGCCATTTTTGCGGCATCCACTGTCCAGTTCATGTCTTTGCTCAGAATTTGCCCATAGTGGGTATATGAAGCCCAGTTTTTGGCATAAATAAAATCGGCGCCTTCGAAAGCTTTTTTCTGATCGTATTCTACTTTCAGGTTTCCCATGAATTCGGGTGCCAGTTCGTAACCTTCGGGATGGGTAACAACCAATTCATAATCGGCTTTGCTCATCCATTCGATAAACGAATTGGCAACTGCCTGCGGCAATGCGCGCGGATGTGGCGCCCAGGTGAGCACTACTTTGGGCCTGGGCCTGGTTTTCAGTTCCTCTATGGTCATCAGGTCGGCGAAACTTTGCAGCGGATGGCGCGTGGCAGCTTCCATACTTACAATTGGCACTCCGGCATATTCAATGAACTGGTTCAGGATTTTCTCCTGATAGTCGTCATCGCGGCTTTCGAACCGGGCGAAAGAACGAATACCGATAATATCGCAATACTCTCCGATTACAGGAATAGCTTCGCGAAGATGTTCGGGTTTATCGCCATCCATAACCACCCCCATTTCCGATTCCATTTTCCAACCATCTTCGTTTACATTAAGCACTATGGTATTCATGCCGAGGTTCATGGCTGCTTTTTGTGTGCTAAGCCTTGTTCGAAGGCTTGAATTAAAAAATAACAAAACCATGGTTTTGTTTTTGCCTAAATGACCGAATGCAAACGGATTTTTCTTGATATCGAAAGCCACATCGAGTGCGTTTTTTAAATCGGGGATATCGTGAACAGAAGTGAAATGTCTCATGTATAATTATATTATAATTCAATCTTATGATTATGATTTTCAACACTCTAATTTGGCCGTACCTGTCCGTTGCCTTCAACAATCCACTTGTAGCTGGTAAGCTCCTCGAGCGCCATTGGCC
>CAZMDP010000521.1:0-2710 GCA_964565015.1 uncultured Prolixibacteraceae bacterium
GCGGCAAAAATGGGTGCATGGATTTCGCTCGACGGTTTCTGGGGAGGCAGCGACAAAGCTGCCGAGATTGCAGAAATGGTAGTCAACCTGAAAAAACACAATTGCCTGCACCGGGTACTCCTTTCGCAGGACGCCGGCTGGTATGATCCGGATAAACCCGATGGGGAAAACTACCAGCCCCACACTTTGCTTTTCAGTGAACTTATACCGGCACTTAACGAAGCCGGAATTACCGACGCTGATGTAAACCAAATACTTTTGAAAAATCCTGCTAAGGCATTTACCCTAAAAAAACGCCTTATCGATCAGCCTTAAAGCTCCCGAAATGCTGATTTTTTTAACCAGATTATTTTGAAATCAGAATTCGTTGTGAAGAAGTAAAATTGTCGCTGGTAAGTTTCAGAACATACATACCCGGAACCAGGCCACTATTTTGCCATGATACAGAATGTATTCCCTCCACAAATTGGCGCTCAGTTATTTTTTCTTCGAGAATTCCCTTCATGTTGTAAAGCTCAAGGGTCACTTTTGAAAGTTTTGAAATCGAAAAACGAATTGTGGTGGATGTTTTTACCGGATTTGGGAAAATGTCGATTAATGCATTTTTCATCATATTGTATCGTGGATGCGGATCAACAAATCCTTTGAAAATTACAATCGAGAAGGGGTTATTTGTTCCATTACTTTTCAAATTCAGATCAGGATCAACCGGTAAAATAAACGAGCCATTAAAGCTATCGCTGCCGAACGATTGCAAAAACTTAACTTCGATTAAACTTTCGGTAGGCATCAAAAATTGATACTCTTTCTGATGGAGCATTGAAACTGCTTTCCGGTTCAAATGATCGTATAATACGAGGCCATATCCGTTTGGCCAGGGATCTTGAATATTCCAGCTTAAAGTTATTCTACCAGTAATCGGGTTCCCATTTTTCCTTCCCTTCACATATAAAGGTAATTCTGTTTTGTTTTCCTCAGGAAAGGGAATGTTATTGATTACCATCGGTAATTTTTTATTAAGGGCTGGTGTAGTATATACCGATAACCAGCTATTGGAAAGTGGTTCGAGCCGAAATGCGTCGTCCTCATCAAGGTCAGGGCTGGCCAGGTTACCCATCGAAATAAATGCAGTAGATTTTAAATCGTCCCCATTCGACAATTCAATTTTTAAGGTTGGTATTTGTGTTTTAATATTTTGTGCCTTGGGTGAATCGTTGATAATTACACTTTTATCAAATGAAAGAAATGGCTTTTGACGATTGGCCTTAACCCAGAATGCCTGAAATGGCGGAATTTGCCCATTATAAAGATTGCCAATCGTACCATTCCAGAATTTATATTCATTTTGAACCGGATCCCATATATAAATGGTGTTATCAATATTTACTTTCTGCCACCCTTCAGCATTCCAGTCGAGCGTTTGGCCAGTCGGGTTACCAAGCAGGTTCCAACCGGCCTCCATTATGCTTATGTCATAATATCCTTCCTGTTTTTCATCGAGAAAATATTTTATCTCACGGGGGGTGTATGTCAGAGGAAAAGTAAACTCATTAAACTCAAAGTATTCCCCATTAAAGAAATCTTTTCCTGTAGCGCTTACTTTGTCGGGTAAATCCAGAAAATATCTTTTATCAGTAGGTTTATATCCATACATATAAAAGAAAAAACCTTTCCCTGGAACTACCTTATCAGCCATTTTCAATATCGATTTCCAACCCATTGTCGAAGAGTTAGGATCAGACTCATCAAACCAGTAAAGGTTGGCATGTTCTTCCGGATAGGCTGCGCCATCAACCCCTTGCGAAAAAAAACCGCCAAGAAGATCGAAATAGTAAGTGCTTACAGGCGAGGATATCATCCTCCATCCGCTAATCTTTTCCAATTCAGGAGAATAATATGTATTAAACCCCTTGAGACTATAATCGATGTAAGGGAAGCCATTTTCAATATTCCTTTCAATCTTCCAGGTATTATCGAAATCCCATTCAGCAAACGAGTTTTTTTGTCTCATTTCAAAAGAGGTGAGTCCTTTGCCCCCTGCGCTCAGTTTTTGCCCCGAAGTTTCAACATTCCAGAATGAGTTTATTACGCACCCATTGCTATAACTGTCATATCCGGCCGTATTACCGACTAATCCCCCCACTTTTGAAACATTTCCATTAACGTAAACCCAACCTGTTGAATATGAATTGACAATTTTTCCCATAAATTCAATACAACCAGCCAGCCCACCAATTTTTTCAACCCTACTTTCTTTGTACTGATAGATGATTACTTTTCCGTGTGCGTACGAATCAACAATATCGCCTTTCTGGCTGCAACCAACCAATCCGCCGAATTTAATGTTTTCATTTCCGTTGCCCGAAAAATATACATCAACATTTGAATAGCACCGACGAATTACAGGATTATCGATACCTCCGGGAGTTTGATTTTTACTATTATTCGAACCGACCAATCCACCAGTAGCGGCATCACCGGTCACAGTTCCGTTAACAACTGAGCAACCTTCAATTAAAGTATTGGCGTTCCCGGTAACCCTTCCAACAAGACTGCCTACGCCCCTTGCCCCTTTTACGAAAACGTTGACTAATCTGATATTTTTAAGGGAAACCGGCTTTCCGGGATTTGTTTCCGAAGGCCCGATATGCCCAAATAATACGACATTGTTCATTTCCGGATCTTCAATAGTAAGATTTAGAATTCGGTA
>CAZMDP010000522.1:0-2703 GCA_964565015.1 uncultured Prolixibacteraceae bacterium
GCCTCCCACAAATACCACCTCTTCTCCCTTTAAGCGAAGGTAACGGGCATAAATGTCGGCTGGAACATATACCCCGGCCAGGTGGCCAATATGTACCGGCCCGTTGGCATAAGGCAGCGCCGATGTGATCAAAGTCCGTTTGAATTTGCTCATACTGTCAAATGTTTTGAAAATCAGATGTTCAATTTTTATTTCAGAGGCGCAAAGATAAGGCTTCGGCTGTTTTTATGGATGATTTATGCAATATTTTACCTGAATATTACGGGATCAGGTTCAAATTTTCGCTTATATTGCTAACTTTCACAACAAAAACAGATGAACTTCATCAGATATATTGAACCAGGCGACCTGATTGCCGTTGTGGCCCCGGCAGGTAAAGTACAACCCGAAAGGGTTTTGCCTGCAATTTCCTGGCTCGGATCGAGGGGCTATCTCATCGGCCAGGGTAAGCACCTTTTTGGTAGTTGTTTTCAGTATTCAGGAACCGATGATGAGCGCACCAACGATTTGCAAACGGCATTCGATAACCCCGAAGTGAAAGCCATTATCTTTGCACGGGGAGGATACGGAACGGTCAGGATCATTGAAAAACTAAACTTTGATGTTTTCAGAAAATACCCAAAATGGATAACGGGTTTCAGCGATATAACCATATTGCACAATGTACTTAACCAAATGCATTACCCTTCGCTTCATGGGGCTATGGTTCGCGACGGGGTAAAACCTGATGGAACCCCCACGCAGGGTTTTCTTGCCATGATTGAATCGCTCGAAGGGAAAAAACACCTGTATAAAACCGAGCCTTCGCAGTTTAACAGGTATGGCAATGAATCAGGTACCCTTGTGGGTGGGAATTTATCGTTGTTGTACAGCTTGTTGGGTACACCTTACGACCTCGATACAAGCGGTAAAATTTTGTTCATCGAGGAGATTGGCGAGTATCTTTACCATACCGACCGGATGATGATAAGCCTGCGCCTTGCAGGAAAGTTAAAAGGCCTTAAAGGACTGGTAGTAGGGCAGTTTTCGGATGTGAAAGACAACCCCGAACCATTTGGTAAAACCATAGAAGAGATTATTTCAGAGGCGGTGGCCGGATATGGTTACCCGGTTTGTTTCGGAATGCAGGCCGGCCATGGCGAACCCAACCTTCCGCTGGTTTTCGGACAGGAATGGAACCTCGAAGTATCCGAAACAGGCGCCGTTCTGAAACCCGCAAACAATGCTTTAAAAGTATGAAGACCGGTCAGGATAAAAACACCCGCGAATCCGGCGCAATTGCCGAACAGATCGCTCAGGCATACCTGATTAAGAAAGGTTATCGGATTGTTACCGCGAACTGGTATTATTGTCCCCTTGAGCTCGATATTGTGGCAATGGATGGCGACGAACTGGTTATTGTTGAAGTAAAGTCGCGTTATGGCGATGGGTTTGATCACCCTACCGAAGCCATCAGCCGGAAAAAGATGCGCCAGGTAATCGAAGCCGCCGAAGCATATATACAAGAAACCGGTTGGGAAAAAGATACCCGCTTCGACCTGATTACGGTTGTTTTTACCAGTTCCGAAAATTATGAACTGGAGCATTTTGAGGATGCTTTTAATGCGGAGGCTTGAATATGAACATCGAAGAAATCAGGGAATATTGCCTTTCGTTGCCCGGAACTACAGAAAGTTTTCCATTTGATGAGGTTACACTGGTATTTAAAGTAATGGGCAAAATGTTTTGCCTGCTTAACCTTGAAGGCGAACCTGGCGTTAACCTTAAAAACAGGCCTGATAAGATTATTGAAATGCAGGAGAAATATTCATTTGTGCATCCTGGATACCACATGAACAAAGTCCACTGGAATGTGGTCAAAACCACTTATGCCCCCGAAAAGCTTCTCAAGGAATGGATAACAGAATCTTACGAACTTGTAAAAGCAGGGCTTACCAAGAAACAAAAAGAGGAATTAAAAAAAATAGTAGCGAATGAAAGAATTTAAACTTCAGGAGGAATACATTGAACTTATAAGGTTGCTTAAATATATGCGGCTAGCCGAAACAGGCGGACATGCAAATCTTATGGTTGATGAAGGATTGGTAAAGCTTAACGGTTCAGTTGAATACCGTAAAAGGGCTAAATTGAGAAAAGGCGATGTGGTAGAGGCCGAAGGTCACATAATAAAAATTGTATAAAAAATAAGGAGCCGAATAGGCTCCTGAGTTTTTTGTCCATCCTGCCTGTTCAGGCAGTTTGCCTCAACAGGGTAATGGTGTCGTTTACTGAGTGAAGACTCTTGATACTTTCTTCTTCAATGTTCACTTTAAAAATACTTTCCAGATAATAGGTAAAAATTTTCCAGTCGGTAGTGTCAAAGTGGAGGTCGTCCTGAAAATCCGCATCGAGCGAAATATTTTCTTTACGAACCCCTGTTTTCCGAAGTGCCCTGTACAGGTTTCTCCTGATCTGTTTGTTTTCCATGCTCAAATTACTTTGATTGTTCACTACTTCACTTTTATATTTTTTGGACATGTTGAACAAATGAATTTCGGGGTCAAATATATCCATTATTTGAATATGTTGTAAAATCGATTAACTAATTTTAACGCAAGTAACTTATAATTAATGTCTTATTATGCTAAAAACCCTTTAGCTTCCACAATTGATGCCGGTTTCATCAAGGCCAGGTTTTATTCAATAGTAAAGATGTCCATTCCT
>CAZMDP010000523.1:0-2699 GCA_964565015.1 uncultured Prolixibacteraceae bacterium
GGACCCAGTCCAGGATCACGCCGATGCCCTGCTGGTGCAGATGGTCGACCAGGTAACGGAAATCCTGGGGGCAGCCGTAGCGGCTGGAAAGCACGTGTTTATGGAAAAACCGGCAGCTGTCGATCCGGTGGGCATCCGTACCGTGATGGTTGCTGCCCGTCAGGCACAATCGGCAGGTCTTACCGTAGTAACGGGCAACCAGCGCCGACATAGCCGCGATTATTGGGAAGCCTATATTCAGGTAAAAAACGGGGCTATCGGTGAAGTGGTATCGGCCACAGCGCACTGGAACCAGGGAGCCTGGTGGAACCGCCGCAAACGCCCCGAATGGTCGGATATGGAATACCACATACGCAACTCGTTCAACATTAAATGGCTCAGCGGAGACCACCTTCTCTACCAGGGCATCCACAACATCGACATAGCGACCTGGTTTACAGGGTTGATCCCTGTAAAAGCCACAGGTTATGGCGGCAGGGCACGCCGATTGACAGGCGATATCTTCGATTTCTTCAGTGTTGACTACCGCTACGAGAACAATAAGCGTATGCTGGCCACAGCCCGTCAGATCGATGGTTGCGACAACGATGTTTCCGAATCGGTTATGGGTACCGAAGGGGTTCTTTATACAGGAGGGAACATGAGGATCGAGAATTTCAAGGGAGAGGTAATCTGGAAATACGACCGCGAAGCCAACCCGTTTAAAAACCCTTACGACCAGGAACATGTCCATCTGGTTGAATCCATCAGGCTGAACAAAAAAATTAACCAGGCCGAGGACCTTGCCAATTCGACCATGATCGCCATCATGGGCCGCGAGGCTGCCTATACCGGTAAAGCCATTACATGGGACGAAATTATGGCTTCGACCCTCCGCTATGGCCCAACCGAATATGCCATGGGGCCGGTACCCGATTATACCGAAGGGGTAGCTCCACTGCCAGGCCGCGAACCAGGCGCCCCGATTTAAAGGGATACTTCCTTCGTTGAATAAAAAATACTGCATTAATTAACCACTGACAAATTATTGATGCGTTTTAAAAATTTGCTGAAAAAGTTCAGTTTGCCTGCCCTGATAACCGGCATGATTATCGGGGCCGGTTTAATTTTAGGTGGAAACCGGATGATGACCGCCACCAGCACCAACGAGTACTGTATGTCGTGCCATATCCATACCCATGCCGACGAAGCCTGGACAAAATCGCCACACTATCTGAATGCCAGTGGAGTGCGCACGGGTTGTGTCGATTGCCATTTACCCCCCAAAGGCAGTTTTAAACACCTGACTGCAAAAGTGAGGACAGGGCTGCACGATTTGTATGCTTTCTACTTTAAAGACCACGAATCGTTCGATTGGGAAAGCAAACGGCAATTGGAACATGCGGTTAAGATTGTTTTTAACGAATCGTGCGTCCATTGCCATCAGGAACTGTTTCCCAAAGGGCTTTCCTCCGAAGGCGGAACGGCTCACCTCTATTACGAGCAGAATGCCGAAAAACTCAATCTACAATGTATAAACTGCCACCTCGATGTAGGGCACTACAATCCAAATTTCAAGCACGAGCGGTTCACAGGAATCCCAATGGCCGCAAGCGGATCGCGAGAGCTTTTTACAGAACCCGCACAGGTAACCCGTTTCGAGAATTTCACGGAGTTTATTCCCAATACTTCGGTATCGTTCAATATGATTGCCATACCGGGGGGAACGTTCAGAATGGGCAGCCCCGACAATGAACCTTTGCGTAACGCCGACGAAGGCCCGGTTAGGGAAGTAACCCTATCGCCTTTCTGGATGGGCGAGGCCGAAGTGAGCTGGGATGAGTTCTGGTCGTTTTATGGCGCCACCATGTCGGAAGGCAGGGTCGATATCCACCAGATAATGGCCCGGAACGCGGCTAACGTCGATGGCATCAGCGGGCCCACACCTCCATTTGGCATTCCCGAACAGGGTTGGGGTGGCGGTGCGAGACCGGCCATAACCATGACCCACTATGCCGCCCAGGTTTATTGCCAGTGGCTATCGAATGTTACTGGCAAAAAATACCGGCTTCCTACCGAAGCCGAATGGGAGTATGCATACCGGGCAGGTACCGAAACGCCCTATTTTTTCGGGGGAAATCCCAAAAGATTCACCCCTGGCGGATTACGTAACCGTATTTTCGGGGTTGATACCACCAACATAAATTCGTATGTAGTGTACGCTCAAAATTCGGGGTCGCGCACACAAGAGCCCTCCTTTGTAAGGGCAAACCCGTGGGGCCTTAAAAATATGGGCGGCAATGTTATGGAATATTGTTCCGACTGGTATGCCCCCGATGCATATTCTCAAACAGGGTTATCGGTAACAAACCCTAAAGGCCCAGAAACCGGGACTGAAAGAGTTGTTAGGGGAGGTTATTACGGCTCGCAGGCGGGCGAAGTGCGTTCGGCAGCGCGGGCACATACCCTTTCTGATGAATGGTGGCGCACCGATCCACAGCAACCCAAAAGCATCTGGTGGTATTCCGATTTCAAAGGTATAGGTTTCAGGGTGGTATGCGAAGTGGATAGTACTGTTTTGCAGTAGTTTTTTTATTGCGTTAACAGATAGGATTATACCCTATTTGTTATAATATTCTCTTTATGGGCGTATATAATTAACACAAATAATTCTGGATATAGCAAGAAATGGATGGTAAAATTTTTAGCTCACTCTGATA
>CAZMDP010000524.1:0-2698 GCA_964565015.1 uncultured Prolixibacteraceae bacterium
GTCGGAAATACTTTCACGGTAATCGCAATGAATCCTCCGGCCAGTTTCATCAACTGGAGGCCATTCGGCAAATTCCCTTAAATGTTCCTGCAACCGGTAACCTCTGCGTTTTTCAAATTCATCGAAAAAATTATCCGTCCAGTTGGTGCCATACACTTCGTAACTGTCGTTGAAAAATGCCCTTATGCCCTGGTTAGAATGCCCAAATGCGTTTTCAAAACGATTGAGGTAGGTTTGGAGTGCCGACCGTGAAAAATGATCGAAGGTAAGTCCTTCGCCTCCTGGTGCTGCCCGCTTAACCATTTGCATGGTACGGGCCGTAAAGGCGGCATAAAGTTCCCATTCCCCGCTTTCGGGCCGCCAGTTCAGGGTTCCGTCCGACATAACCTTTTCAGTCAGATCCATGATTTCTCCACCGGGTCCATACGCCATCAACGCTTGAAGTTTATAAAACCCGCGCTGTGTTCGTATATCGTCTGGTTCTATTTTCAAGTTTGTGATAGCTGCCTTTTTTAATTCGTATTTTCTGAGAATTAATCGGGTTGCCGATTGGTCGGTGGTTATGTGTGGCCCGCCAAAAGGCCAGCCGGTTCCGAGGTTCATGTCCACCTGCATACCATAATTCGTGGCGCTTTTCACGGTGTGCTTGAGCATCTTCATCCATTGGGGAGAAAGATAATCCATGTATTTATCTTCAAATCCCACAGCACCATATATCGGCGTTATTTCAACTCCTCCAAATCCTGCATCGGAATATTGTTTCAATAACTTTTCAATGTTGAGGCTGTCAACGGCACTGCCCATCCACCACCAGCGGGTCCATGGTTTATTTTGCGAAGTAATTTCCGGCCACAAATCCGATGGGGTAATCTTAGAAGTACAGCCTGCAAGAAAAAATACGGCAAGTATTATGATTGGCTGTAATTTCATCGGGATGGGTGTTAATATATTACATGCTCGTTTCATAATATGCTGGCATTATTCAAATTCCTTATTTTCCAAACGGGTAAAATACCTTTTTGATTCCCTTCGCACATGAGGAGAGAGAAGAATGGCCGAAACTACTGTGGGAATGGCCATCAGTGCAAATGCAATGTCGATGAGCGACACAATAACCCGGAGTTGCGATACTGCCCCGAAAATTATGGTAGCCACAAAAAAATAGTTGTACCAATGCTGAACCTTTGCTCCGGCTACGTAACCCAGACATTTTGAGCCGTAGTAGGGAAAAGCGAACATGGTTGACATGGAAAAGAAAATTACGCACAAGGTCAGCAGGTACTTTCCCCAAACAGGAATAACCGATTCGAAAGCATGGGTGGTTACTGTAATTCCATCGTGGTTTGTTTCCGACCAGACTCCGGTAATGATGATGGCCAATGCAGTCATGGTACATATGATAAGGGTATCGATTATCGGGCCCAACATAGCCACAAGACCTTCACGGATAGGCTCTTTTGTTTTTGCTGCACCATGTGCCATAGGTGCGGTTCCTAATCCGGCTTCATTCGAAAATGCAGCTCTTCTTACTCCGGTTATGATGACCCCTCCGACAGCTCCGCCCAGAATGGCATTGCCTGTAAAAGCATCTGTGAAAATCAGAAGAAATGATGGAATTATATGTTTTATATTGCTGAAAACGATGAATAAAACCGTTGCCATATAAAGTATTACCATAATAGGAACTACTTTACCGGTAACGTTGCCAATTCTTTTTATACCCCCGATTACTACAATGCCCACTATAAGTGCAATAACAGTTCCGGTAATAAAATCGGTAAAAGATGAAACAGGAACTTTATTCGGGACAAGAATAGCGTCCCGGATTACCTGAGTCAGCTGGTTGGCCTGAAAAAGCGGGGAAACGCCGATCATGCCGACAATAGAAAAAAACAACGCCATGGGTTTCCAGTTTTTTCCCAAACCTTCAGTAATAAAATACATGGGGCCTCCCTGAAGTTCACCGTTACTGTCGCGTCCCCTGAACATCACCGCCAGCGAACACTCGAAGTATTTGGTACTGATGCCAAGAAAGGCCGATACCCACATCCAGAATATTGCGCCCGGTCCACCCATAGTGATGGCAATGGCAACCCCGCTGATGTTTCCCATGCCCACCGTTCCGGCCAGTGCAGTCGAAAGTGCCTGATAATGGTGAATTTGGCCAGGTTCGTCGGGTTCGTCAAATTTTCCCCGAAGAATGTCTATGGCATGGCCCATATACCGTAAAGGGGCTAAACGGGAATAGATAAGAAAATATAATCCGCCACCAAGGAGAAGTATCAATATAGGTGTTCCCCATATCAGATCGGCCATCCGGATAATAAAGGCACCGGCTTGTTCAACCATATTTTAAAAAGTTTGGATTAGTAGTATTTCGAGCGGTTTATTTAAAACTCAGTTTAACCAGAATAGGCAAATAGTCCGAAGGGTAGCGGTCGTCCCACTGGTCGGTGAGGGCGCCATATTTGTGTACGGTAATAAGTTCGTTTACAAATATATAATCAATCCGTTTATCGAGCGGATGGTCCCTGCGGAATGCATTGAACGTGCCCACCGGTCCATATGGGGGAAGTTCGGTAATGTCGTATGCATCGCGCATTTTCTTTTTCATAAGCACCACAGGCAGGGTTTCGGGTGTAAGATTGAAGTCGCCGGTGAGTATTACCGGAAGTTTTTTTCCGGCTGTGAGCGCCGC
>CAZMDP010000525.1:0-2694 GCA_964565015.1 uncultured Prolixibacteraceae bacterium
ATCGGTATAACCCTCAACCAGGTATGTGCGGTCTTGTCGCACCATTTCCTGACGGGCCTGATATATTCCGTAAAGAATCTGACTTTTATGATAAATTTCTGACTCGGGCGAGTTCAAATACTTGGCCGTTTTAGCATCGGTTTGGAGAATTCGCCCGCCAAAAGCTATTATCTTGCCCGATAGGCTATGGATAGGGAAAATTACACGACCCCGGAACCGGTCGGCCTTATAGTTGTCGCGAACAACAGTAAGGCCGGTTTTCTCAAGAAATTCAATCTTGTAGCCCTGCAATTGAGCTTCCTTGGTCAGGGCATCTTTGGCTTCGGGTGAGTACCCCAACTGAAACTTGCGAATAATGTCATCCCTAAACCCGCGTTGCCGAAAGTATCCCAATCCAACCGATTGCCCTTCGTCTGTTTCAAACAGCGACTTTGTAAAAAATCTGGAAGCATATTCAGTGACCACCAGCATGCTTTCACGCTCGTTTTTCTGAACCAGGTCGGCATCAGAAACCTCTTTTTCCTCAATGTGAATATGGAACTTCTTTCCAAGTGTTTTAATGGCATCGATAAAGGAAAGTTGCTCATGCTCCATCAGAAAATTAACAGCATTGCCACCTTTGCCACACCCAAAACATTTGAATATCCCTTTGTGTGGAGAAACAATAAACGACGGTGTTTTTTCGTTATGAAACGGACAATTGCCAATGTAGTTTATCCCCCTTTTTTTAAGGTGAACAAAATCCGAAATCACATCAGTGATTTGGCTCTGTGCAGCTTCAATAACGCGGTCAACCGTTGCCTGGTCAATCATTTTCTGATAATTTTCTACCTTCAAATATACAACAGAATCAAAAACTTTTGGGTATAACTTCAGAGTTCTCCATAAACAAAATCAGGGTTCCACTTAAAGTGAAGCCCTGATTTCAAAAATTGTTTCCGCAATTAATCGATTGTCACTTCAATCATAATTAAATGCAAAGCTTAGCTCTTTACTCCTGGCAACTAACAGCTATGAAACTTCTGCCTTCTGCCTTTCTTCTATTGCCTTCTCACTCCTTAAAGCCGCTTGCGAATGGCTTCGGTTTCTTTTTCGAACCCGGGCTTACCAAGCAAGGCAAACATATTACTTTTATAAGCTTCAACGCCGGGTTGGTCGAAAGGATTAACTCCTAAAATATATCCGCTGATACCACAGGCTTTTTCGAAGAAGAAAATCAATTGTCCCAAATAGTATGCGGTGAGTTCGGGAATCACAATCCGTATATTGGGAACACCGCCATCAACGTGAGCAACCAGGGTGCCCAGTTCAGCCATTTTATTAACCTCGTCAACGCGTTTCCCTGCAATATAATTCAGCTTATCCAGGTCATCCTTGTCGGATGGAATCAATACTTTATGGTTTGGCTTTTCAACTGATAAAACAGTTTCGAAAATATTCCGCTCGCCCTCCTGAATCCATTGTCCCATAGAGTGCAGGTCGGTTGTAAAATCTACTGCAGCCGGGAAAATACCTTTGTTTTCTTTTCCTTCACTTTCTCCATAGAGCTGCTTCCACCATTCGGCCAGAAAATGGAGCTTAGGCTGATAATTCACTAAAATTTCGGTGGTTTTACCCGACTGATAGAGCAAATTACGCACAGCAGCATAAACAGCCGCAGGATTTTCATTAAAAGGCGTTCCGGGTGCTATGGCTTTTTCCATATCGCGTGCCCCTTCCACCAGTTTATCGATATCGATACCGGCAATGGCAATGGGCAATAATCCTACCGGGGTTAAAACCGAAAACCGCCCTCCCACATCATCGGGAATTACAAAAGTTTGATAACCTTCGCGGGTGGCAAGGGTACGCAAAGCCCCTTTCGACTCATCGGTAATGGCAACAATGCGCTCTTTAACTTCGGCTGTATTGTATTTCTTTTCCAAAAGCTCCTTTAACAAACGAAATGCAATGGCCGGTTCGGTGGTGGTTCCTGATTTTGAAATAACCACAACTGCAAATGATTTATCTTTCAGCAAATCGAGCAATTCATAGGTATAATCTTCGCCTATGTTCTGACCGGCGTATAAAACAACTGGGTTCTGGCGATTGGTTCTTAAGTGGTCGAACGAATCAGAAAGTGCATCAATTACAGCACGAGCGCCAAGGTAGCTGCCACCAATACCAACAACAACCACAAAATCGGCTTTTGATTTTAAACGTGCTGCCGTTTCTTTAATGGTTTTTATTTCCGATGCTGTAATCGCCGAAGGAAGATTGAGCCATCCAAGAAAATCGTTGCCGGCACCGGACTTATCATGAAGTTTTTGCTGTTGCGCCAAAACATCTTTCTCGAGTTTTAGCACTGACCCATCCGGTATAAAACCGGCAGTTTTAGAAATGTCAATTGTAATTTTCTGCATTGTGTTTAAGGTGTTTATTGTTCTATCGTAATAAATCGGTAAGTAGTTTAACTTCAATAGCAGGCGAAATACGGCCGTAAATAATATTGTAAACCGCATCGGTAATGGGCATATTAACCATATACTTATCGTTGATTTCCTTAATACTTTTAACGGCATAGTATCCTTCGGCAATCATAAGCATCTCCAATTGTGCGCTTTTAACCGAATACCCCTTGCCAATCATGGTGCCAAAGGTACGGTTACGACTGAATTGTGAGTAACAGGTAACCAACAGGTCGCCCAGATAGGC
>CAZMDP010000526.1:0-2685 GCA_964565015.1 uncultured Prolixibacteraceae bacterium
ACGAGTCGGGCCCGATGTAATCCTTAACCGGACGGTAAACAATGCTGCCATTCATCGGGTGAACAGCCAGGCTACCAAACTGTGGCGGCGATACTATCATTACTGTTTTAGGATCAATTTTTCCGTTCGGGTCGGTGTCGTTGGTCAATACCAGCAACATGGTATTTTCGTTTGCCAATGCTTTAAAGTTATCGTCTCTTGCAACCGGGGGCAGGTTTCCTATTACAGTTACCTTCGTCGAGCAGCTATCGACGTTGCCGAATTTGTCTTTCACATAAAGTGTTACAAGGTGTTCGCCCACATCGTCGCACGAGAAATAACTCTTGCTGATTTCGAGCACCGGAGCTCCGCAATTGTCATAACTTCCTCCGTCGATCATAGATGGGGTGAGTGTTATTATTCCTGATGGCCCCAGATAAACAATTAACGGTTTGCAGATAGCTACCGGTAGTATATCGTCGATAACCGTAACCACGGCAGTACATTCCGATGTATTGCCCGATTTATCCCTTACGGTGAGGGTAACCTTGTTTTCGCCAATATCGTTGCAGGTGAAACTGGTCCTGTCGAGCCACATGCGGTCAAGTGCACAGTTGTCGTAACTGCCGTTGTCGATCATAGCCGTTGTAATGGTGGCCCGGCCCTGTGCATCGAGTTTTACTGTAATGTCCTGGCAGATAGCAACGGGCTCAATTTTATCCACTACGGTAACTTTTGCCGGTTTGGTGGTTTTATTACCGGCTTCATCGGTAACGGTAACCGATACGGTTATAATTTCACCTATATGGCCGCAATTGAGTGAAGCAGGCATTACATCAATTTTCAGTTTGTCGTAAGGTGTACAATTGTCGGTCGCACTCACCAGAACCTCCCATCCGGTGAAAGTATAAATGCCATTCTGATCTACTTCAACCACAATATCTTTTGTAACCACTTCGGGGGCAATCCGGTCGGTAAGTTCTATCCGATGGATACAACTGTTTTCGTTTCCACAATAATCGGCTACTGAATAGGTGCGGTTAATCACAATTTGCTGATTGGTGGTAACAAGGGTTTCATTCACTTTAAAGGTGGATGGATCGAGCACACAATTATCGGTAACCAAACCGCGTGCAACAAATTCTTCAAAAGTTAGTGCCGGTGGCGCATCGCCCAGACATTCATATTTTTCATCGGGCAGGCGGGTTAAGATTGGCTTTTTGTTGTCGTTTACAGTAATGGTCTGAACTATCCTGGAACTATTACCGCAATTATCCTCAATGTAATAGGTTCTGGTGATTATCGAAGGACACAAACCCGGGCTGACATCATCTGTAAATGTAAACGATGCTTCATTTATTCCTTTAAGGTCGGAGGCAATTCCTCCATCGGCACGGAAATCAGCCAGGGTAGCATAGCCTTTGGGCACATCTTCCATACATTCGAATTCAAGTTTTTCAGGTATTCCCCTGAAATCGGGAGGTGTATTGTCGCCAATTGTAATGGTCTGAACACACGAAGTGGTATTTCCGCAAAAATCGGCAATAATCCATGTCCTGGTAATAATGATGCCACAATCGGATACATTGCGGGTTTCAATGGCTTGGAAGGTTGAAGGATCAATGCCGCAATTATCGGTTGGTCTGCCATAGGTTGTGATAAACTGTCCCCAGTTATCGGTAAAATCAGGAATTGCTGAGCCCCACTCAAGATTTACCTGTGTTGGCGGACAGGATGCCATCACCGGAGCTACCTTATCGTCGGCTGTGATGGTATGGGTAAAGCTTATTGAGTTTCCGCAGAAATCGGCAACGGTATATGTCCTTGTAACCACAAATGGACAAGCATCCAGTTGCGATATTTCCTGTACATCCCAGCTTAACGGATCCAGTCCGCAATTATCGGTTATGTTGTATTGTTTGATAAAGTCATCATAATTCATGGCAACAGGAATCCTGCAATCAACCTGCATATCCACCGGACGACTGCCATATTGCGGCCCGATGCGGTCATCGATGGTTATGGTTTGGGTAAAGGTTACCGGGTTGCCGCACATGTCGGCGACTGAATAGGTGCGCTCAATGATTTTCGGACAGGAAGTACCACTTTCCACATCCGACCAGGTCCACGATTTTTCGTCGAGCCTGCAGTTATCAGTAACTTCATAACCTGCAGCCCTGAATGCAGCGAGCGATGTATATGGTGCTACCGATGCACAATCGATAACATTGCCCGGGATTTTTACAAATACCGGTTTTGCTGTATCGTTAATGGTTATGGTCTGTTCAAATGGCCTGAAGTTGTTGCAGGCATCAACCAGGTGGTAAACCCGTTTAACCACTTTCGGGCATCCGTCGGTTATTAGTTCTTCGCTGATAAACCTGAGCGTTATGTTTCCACAGTTTTCGCTAGCCAGGCCACCATCGGCTAAAAACGCTGCATAGTTGGGATAACGCGGGGGCAATTCGCAAGCAACATTAATGTTATATCTTGCCGTAACAAGATTTGGAGCCCTGTTGTCGTTTATTTCAAATAATACCTCAACTGGTCTCTCATTGCCACACCGGTCAGCAATTATATACCTGCGACGAACCTGACCAATACAACTGTTGCCGGTAATTTCATCATTTCCGTTGCGGCGTATGGTCAATTCATTTACGGGTGTACAATTATCAGTTACCATACCGCCTGCATCAATAAAGTCCT
>CAZMDP010000527.1:0-2679 GCA_964565015.1 uncultured Prolixibacteraceae bacterium
CTATAGGGTTTACATCGAATATCATCCCCTTTACCCTGAATGCTTCATTGGTAGCCTCAAGCTTGAGAAGGCTCTGGCTTAGGCCTGTTTCCATAAGCGATTTCAGGAGTTGTTCGGGTGTTCGCTGTACCTGTGGTGCATTTTTCTGACCCGGATTGAGCTGAGTGACTATAACCTCTTCGGTAAAGGTGTTAACATAAACCAACGGAAACTTTGTGTTTTCAAACAGGCTGATCTTTTCGGCCTTGTTTTCGCTATTTTCAGTAACCCAAAGGTTTTGAAAAAAATTAGCCGCTACAGGTTCCGAAAAATCGAGTTTGAATACATAGGCATTCATCCGTGCCATGAAACCGTTCATTGTCCTTTCTGCAGCCGGAATACTGTCGCGTTCATAAATTTCGGCCATCGAAAGAAGTTCGGCAAAATCGAGTAAAATTATATATGATTTATCTACAAGGCCCATTCCCATGTCCATTAGTCCGGCTGTTCCCCGTTTACTGGCCGAGGCCACCAGCAGGTCATTGTCGGTTGCGTTGTAAACCCCCCGGTCGGCAAGGGTTTTTACCCCAAAACTGCCATCCGGCTGGCGGTCGAACCACCTGGCCAATATCTGCTGTGGAATTTTTGCATTCTGAAGGCCGCTCTCGACCACATCACGGGGAACAAGCATCCGGTAACTGTCGGTGGCAGCAATTTTTGCACGGTCAACCAAAACCGGAACACTCGACTGGGCAATTGTATTGTCGAAAAATTTCTCGGGTACGCGCAACGAGTCCATAAGGCTTTTTAATTGCCCGGTGTATTTATCGTTTGCGTCGAGCAGAAGGATGGTGAGTGAATTCCGGTCGTATTCCATGCTCACCTGTTGACGTACCTGCGCTTGTACTTTAAACATGCAGAATAACGAGAATGTCAGCATTAACAATCTCATAAAAAAAGAGCTTTTCATCTTGATTGGTTTATGGATTTGCCCTGAAAGTTAGGCATTATAAATTTTCAAGTATAACCAAATCGTAAAATTTATGATTTCCATAAAAAATTTACGATCTGGTGAAACAACTTTAGACGATATTGGCGTAAATAAATGCCATTATGTAATTGTAGATGAGTGATTTAGCTATGCAGAATTTGAAATGGTTTTCACATGTAAAATTCAATACACTTTCTTATATTTCAATTTTTAATAGATTTGAAATGATATTTACAAAACCCGTTGTATGTGCACCCATTTTTACAAATTCATACACATAAAACTTCCTGACCGGAACAATATTTTGTTGTACAATTAATACACGACGCTATGAAAAAATTAATCCTGACCGTATTTATAATCCTTTCCTCGTTTTTGGCTTTATATGCCCAGAAAGGATACCGGAAATCGGACCTAAGTGCCGGAAACTTTGTTTTTCAGAACCGAAAGGTACATTTTGATAAAACCTATCCAAACACCATTTCGATGACTTTTCTTGAACAAAAATTAAAATCGTACAACGACCCCTCCAGCGGCATGCAGGTCAAGACAATGCAGGACGACGGTATGAAAGGAGTTATGATCCGTTATCAGCTCGATTGGACAACGGCAGGATTCCGCAATTGGAAAATCCCGAAACTGCTGAGGTACCCTATTAATGCAAATTTTGAGGTAGTACGCGACAACATTTCTTACCGGGTCAGGGTAACCGATATTTGGTTCACCAATATTCAAAACCCTGGTAGCCAGCAACACCTGACGCTCGAAAATATGGTGGTAAAACCCAATGGCCTTGGCTTCTCGAAAAAGAAAAAAGCCATGAGGGTACTTTATGTACTCGATACGAACCTGGAAGAAATGTTCAGCGGGAATCCACCACAATGGTAGATATTTACAAATATAGGGTGATTGCTTTCCGTTTTATTTTAATGCATGCGGTTATAATAGCATTATCGGGCTGCGGCAAATGGTACGATAAGGATGAGGCAATTCGTTCGCTGAAAGTGCTGAACAGCGACATTACCAATATGCTTTTAACAGCCGGTGAATTACCCGAATCCAAAGCTTTGAAGTTTATCTGGGATCAACCCACAGCACCGGTGCCATTCCCCAATGAAAAGTTTGTTTCCGACCTCCCTTATCAACCATACAACCTTTCGCATGTATGCGGCATTTACCATTGGGATACAATTTCAAATTCATTCCGGCTCATTTCAGCATCCGACAGCCTGGTAATTAATTACCCCGATCCGGAATCAGGAGCAGTCAGTATGATAATTGCCGACTATTTTTCTGTACCTATAAGTTCAAAACCCGATTTTCCCACAAAGGTAAATTCATCAATATGGGTCAATGGTGAATTAAAAACAAGCATACAACACATTGCATCAGTAGCCGATGAACTTCCTTTGAACCTGCAAACCACGCTTACAGGTTCAAATTATGAAATTATTGCATGGTTCGACCGGACGCGAAACGGCGATAATGGCACCATCAGTGCAGAAATGACCTTGATCTATGAAAAATCCGAAGTTCTGAATTTCGCTGTAAATGCCACCATCGGATATAGTGCGATGGGGTATTATTTTAATAAAATTTCATTCAACGCCAAACTCTTCAGGCATACTGTTTCAGGAAAAATTGACTATGACCTGATTGACCCCACCGCCGACGATTACGTGTCGTCGTTCAACAGCAATACAAGGATT
>CAZMDP010000528.1:0-2664 GCA_964565015.1 uncultured Prolixibacteraceae bacterium
GGTTCGATGGGATTGAGGTTTATAGCCACCTCGACCGCGACGAGGTTTTAAAAGCAAAACAGGAGACAGGGCTTGCCGTTCCGAGTGTATGCGGGGCTCTTCACGGAAAATTTCCTCTCTCGCATCCCGATCCGTCCGTGAGAGAACAGGGGATAGAGGCGCTAAGGGTAACCATCGAGGATGCATCGGTGTATGGCGCCGATACTGTTTTGCTGGTGCCAGGCCGTGTGAGCAGCGATGTTGGTTACGACGATTGCTGGTATCGTTCGGTGGAAGAGATTAAAAAGGTAATCCCGCTGGCCGAAAAACTGAAAGTGCAGATTGCCATCGAAAATGTGTGGAACAATTTCCTGCTGAGTCCGCTTGAAGCTGCCCAATATGTTGACCAGTTTGGTTCTGAGTTTGTGAAATTTTACTTCGATTGCGGGAACATCCTCTTTATTGGCTGGCCCGAGCAGTGGATAAAAATTCTGGGAAAACGTATTGCAAAAGTGCACATTAAGGAGTACAGCACAAAACTGGCCGATACGCAGGGTAAACGCGCCGGGTTTGACGTTCGGCTGACCGAAGGCAATGTAAACTGGCCCGCTGTTATGAAAGCGCTCGATGATAACAATTACGCCGATTGGGTCATAACCGAACAGTCGGGTGGAGATTCGCCCCAAGGATTAACCGATCTGAGGGAAAGGCTTGAGAAAATAATCAGTATCTGATTTAGCCGCATTTTAATTACCTTTGAAACCAAACCAGAATACTAACGTTATGTTGACAAAGAGAAGGGATTTTATCCGGATGTTGGCCATTTCGGGAACTGCCGTTGCCTTTACTCCCAAAGTATTGTCGTGTGCATCTTCACCAAAAGTGGTATTTAATCCTCCTATTGGGGTTTGTACCGGCGTAAACAATGCCGAAATGCTCGCTGCTGCCGGCTACGATTATATCGAAGCGGGCGTACGTAATTTCCTGGTTCCCGACAAGGATGAGGCCGTTTTTCTCGAAAACCTTGCTCTGGCGCAAAAGGCTCCGATTCCTGTTAAGGCATGCAATTCGTTTTTACCCGGTGAATTGAAGAGCGTAGGGCCCGAGACGCACCATCCCGAAATACTGGAATTTTCAAGAACAGCCTTCCGCAGGGCAAAGCAGGCCGGGGTTGAAGTAATTGTTTTCGGCAGTGGTGGTTCGCGTAATATTCCCGAAGGTTTTTCGCGCGAGGAGGCAACCGTACAGTTTGTGTCATTATTGAAAAAAATGGCGCCTATTGCCGGCGAATATAATGTGACGATAGTTTTGGAGCCCTTGCGATCGGGTGAAACCAATTTTATCAATACTGTTGCCGAGGGGGCGGTTATTGTTGAAAAAGTTGGCCATCCCAATTTCAGGCTGCTGGCCGATATTTACCACATGCTGATGGAAGACGAAGGGCCTGAAAGCATCATCAACCACGCCCACCTGCTCGACCATATGCACATTGCCGAAAAAGAAGGTCGTGCAGTCCCGGGTACGCACGGCGAAGATTTTACGCCATATTTCGACGCCATGCGAAAAGCCGGTTACAAAGGAAGGATATCCATTGAAGGCCGGTGGGAAAATATGGAAGAACAGGCCCCAGTGGCAATTGCTGTGATGAAAAAGCAGATGGGGTTGGCTGAGTAGGTTATCCTGTTAGTACCCTGCCATGAGTAAATTTGATATTTTCGATGTCACAGTGTTTATACTTTAATTGGTTTGATTGTTATAAGATAAATTGATTGTCTTATTTTTACCGAAGAGAAAATGATTTGTTGATTGTGGTAATGACTTAATTTCCATGGGAGTTTACACTGCAGTATATGATTTAGTAACCCCGATGGAGCATGAAATTAACCGCAAAACGCAATGCTCAAACCCAGTTTATATTTGGTGTAAACTGTTAATTGTAAATAAAGTTTAACATGCAATATCGTCCGATTTTTCAAAACACCCCGATGGTGGTCAAAAACCTGATCATCATCAACGTGCTGATGATGCTGGCTACTTATGCCATGCAAGGGGTTGGTTATGACTTTACCGATATGTTCGGAATGCACTATCCGGCTTCCGACAAATTCAGGTTATACCAGGTGGTCACCCACATGTTTATGCATGGTGGGTTTATGCACCTGTTTTTCAATATGTTTGCCCTGTGGATGTTTGGCCGGGTACTGGAAAGCATCTGGGGGCCGCGCCGGTTCCTGATCTACTATTTCGTTACCGGGCTCGGTGCAGTGGCCTTGCACATGTTTGTCAACCACCTCGAAATCATGTCCATCAAGAATGCTATGGTGGCGTTCAGTAACACACCGGCGCCCGAACTGCTCGAGAAATTTGCCAATAAGCACCTGGGCAGGCCATCGCCGCAACTCATCGATTTTATTCAAAGCTATTACGATAATCCTGCCTCGGCAAGTTATGCCGCCGAAGGCGAACGGCTGATGGAACGCATCCTGAAAATGAAAATGGATATTCCCACCGTGGGCGCCTCGGGAGCGGTGTTCGGAATCCTGCTGGCATTCGGTATGATCTTTCCCAATACTCAGCTGATGCTGATTTTTCCGCCCATACCCATCAAGGCCAAATATTTTGTAATCGGGTACGGCGCCATCGAGCTTTATCTTGGATTGACCAATTCGGGCGGCAGCATTGCCC
>CAZMDP010000529.1:0-2656 GCA_964565015.1 uncultured Prolixibacteraceae bacterium
CGACATATATCCACCGCCTTCGAAAACCCCTACTTTGCCCGAATAGGTTTCGGTTCGGGGAGTTGGGACCGGAATGTCAGGTGAAAGCATATCTTCCCATTTCGAAGAAAAATCGACCAACGTGGTTATATTGGGTTCCCAGGGTTCCACTTTGAGGTTGTAAAAATTCTCATAAGCAACCTGCGAATCGTAATACTCGTCACCCAATCCGGCAAACGAATGACCAAATTCGTGTACCATCACCTTTTTCGAAAGGTAATGATCGGTGGTGCTGATCCCGAGAAAGTTATAAAATCCGCCCCCTCCATATTGCGTGCTGTTAACCAGAACATAAAAGTGATCCCATGCCACACCTGTGAGCTCATTGTAAATCGATAGCATATCGCTGGTTGTCAGGTACCTGTCAAGGTCGAAAGTGTAAAAGGTAGAATTAAAACGGGTATTCCGGTAAATATTTTTACCCGGTATATCGGTACCACTCTCAAGCGATGGCGTCCACAATGCCGAAACATTGAAGTTATTGCGGTTCTTATCGAAGGGGCTTACCGAAAAAAGATATTCGCACATTTCTTTGGCGTCCTTTAGAAATTTATCACGTTCGTTTTCGGCATATCCTTCGGCCATAAACACCAGATCTACTTTTTCTGAAGAGTTTCCGCTTATTATTAATTGGGTAAGGTCAGGTTCACTGAACTTTTCACTTCTGATAAAATAATCTTTCGGATCAATTGCGGTTTCGAATATTTTTTCGAATCGTCCTTCCCAATTTCGGTATTCAACGGTCAGCCCGATTTTCTTCAATGGAAACGGAAAATGAATGGCCTGATAAAAAGCGCGGTTCATTTGCTTTGCTTCAGCGGTTGTCTGCCATTCCTGAAAAAGTGTTGCAAAACCTTTCGAAAATAATAATTTCCCTGTTTGATCATCAAATATCCTGAAACGATAAGTACCGTAGTTCAGTTCGTCAATCAGGTTTTTCTTTGAACCTGCCCAAACAGGTTCCCTTAACATTTGTTGGGGATAAACAAATGTAGATTCGCTGTTGCCACCGAGGATAAAATCGAAACGAAGGGTTTCATCCGTAAAATACTCGGTGTACTTTATTTGAGAATTGCCTAAAAATGGAATGAAGAAAACTACTGTAAAAGCTATGATTAATGTCTTCGTATTCATTTTGTATAATTTTGAGGCTAAATATAGTTTGTAAAGCTGAAAACATATTTCAAAAGTGACTTTATTTTTACATCCGAAATTTTCTCATCAACATTGTCGTATGACGGTAATATTAGGTGAGTATTATTTAATGCCGAAATCGGAATAATAAAAAAAACTTGTTTGTAAATCGCCTTAAGTTTTAGTTATACGCGATTTAATACTCAAACGTATTTTATTTGTAAGTCGGTACACGGTTTTTAGTTTCAAATTGTCAAAATCGTTGGAAATTTTCCATGAAATTCTGAAAATCTGTAATTATTTAGTAGATTTGCAAAACAAATTGTAAGTAAGTTTTAATATTTGACTTTTATGATTAAAGATGAATTTATTGAGCCGGTAGCCGATATAGATGCCCTCGATGAAAAAATCCTGAAATTGATCACCAAAAATGCACGGATCCCATTTCTTGAAGTTGCCCGGGAATGTGGAGTTTCGGGGGCAGCCATTCATCAACGGGTACAGCGCCTCTTGAATATTGGGGTTGTCTCGGGTAGCGAATTTATTCTCAACCCCCAGAAACTTGGTTATAATACCACAGCCTATATGGGTATTTACCTCGAAAAGGCAAAATATCACCGGAAAGTTGTCCAGGAACTGGTAAAAATTCCTGAAATTGTTGAATGTCACTACACTACCGGACAATATGCCATTTTCATCAAAGTTCAGACTAAAACCAATAAACACCTGAAGAAATTGATTGACGACCAGCTACAGGAAATTGAAGGTATTGCGCGTACCGAAACCTTTATTTCGCTCGAAATGGAATTTAAACGACAAGTAGAAATAACGTAACCAATATATTGCCTAAACCAAAAATGGCCGGTTAATACCGGCCATTTTTTTTCTTTCTGATTACGCATATTCTTCATCGTGCTGACTGATGTCGAGGCCAATCCTTTCATTTTTTGGAGAGACCCGTAAGGGAATTATCATATCGGTTAGTTTATATAGAGCCCATGAGCCGCCAAACGTGAATACACCTACAATAACCAATGCAAGCAGATGGAAAAGGAATGTTGTGATCTCACCATGTATCAGGCCAACTTCGTTCGCAAAAATGGCAGTGGCAATCATTCCGGTTATTCCGCCCATTCCGTGTGCGGGAAACACATCGAGGGTATCGTCGAGGGTCGATCGGGTGCGCAGGGTTATGGCATAGTTGCTTATGATGGCAGCAATAACCCCGATAAAAATACTTGCCCCAACATTTACAAATCCGGCTGCCGGTGTTATTGCAACCAGTCCGACAACCAATCCGATGGATGCGCCCATAGCGGTTGGTTTTTTACCTTTTGCGGCATCGTAAAAAATCCAGGTTAGCATAGCTGCTGCCGAAGCGGTGTTGGTGTTCATAAGTGCCAGGGCTGCAACAGAATCGGCTGCTAATGCCGAACCGGCATTAAATCCAAACCATCCGAACCAGAGGAGACCAGCCCCAAGG
>CAZMDP010000530.1:0-2652 GCA_964565015.1 uncultured Prolixibacteraceae bacterium
CCTGCTCCCACGCGCTGTTCTGGGCACCATAGGTTAATGCATTGCTGAATATCATGTTCCCGCCGATGGTAAGCCAGTCATTGGCTTTAAAATCAACTTTCGAGCGGATATTAAAACGCTCATACTCGTTTTTCATGTCGAGGATACCTTCCTGCCCGAAATAGTTTACACCTATTGAATAGGTAGCTGTTTCGCTGCCTCCCGAAAACGACAGGCCATGGTTCTGAATACTTGCCGGACGAAGTATCTCTTTGTACCAGTCGGTGTTCACATTGGGAACATTCGGGTTAATGCGGCTGCGGCCATAACGCTGCATGGCATTCAGGATATAGCTGGCATCGGCTGCCGAACCCGATTCGAGCGCCATGTTGGTGTATTGCTCGGCATTGGCCATTTTCAGCACATTCTGGGCAACCTGATATCCATAATAACCTTCATACATAATTTCTGATTTCTGGTTATACCTCCCCGATTTTGTCTCGATCAGGATAACCCCGTTGGCTGCCCTTACACCATAAATAGCGGCAGCCGAAGCGTCTTTCAATACCGAAATGGTGGCAATGTCGGAAGGATTGATGAAATCGATGTTGTTAAAAAACATCCCGTCAACCACATAAAGTGGCGATTCGGCATTCCGCCCGGGATATGAACCGATACCCCTGACACGTACGGTTGGTGACGAGCCTGGCGCACCACTGCTTACAATCTGCAAGCCGGCCACTTTACCCTGCAAGGCTTGCATGGCTTGTCCGGTCGGGGTTCTCACAAGGTCTTCGTTTTTAACCGTAGTAATCGATGAAGTTAAATCTTTAACCGTTATGGTGCCATACCCGATTACCACTACCTCGTCGAGGTCGAGCGTGGTTTCAATCATCTGAATATTGATGGTGGTACGCCCGCCAACCAATTGCTCCGACGTTTGAAAACCTACAAAACTGAATACCAATGTTGCCTCCGCAGGCACCTGAAGTGAATAATTACCATCAATGTCGGTAATTGTCCCGTTCTGGGTGCCTTTTTCGAGAATGGTTACACCCGGAAGTCCCAGGTTTGTTTTATCGGTTACTTTGCCCGTAACAACAATACGTTGTTGTGCATAAATAATGGTAACCGACAAAATGAGAAAGAAGAGAAACAAAAGTTTTTTCATAGATAATATTTTTATCAGTTGTTTCCCCGAAGTTACCCCCAAAACCAGGAGTGTTAAAATTTTTAACTACACTTCTGATACACCTATCGAAAAGAGGTATTAAATATACCTCACCATCAATACGCCATTGCATGTCAGAATAAATATATAAATCTAATTTTCAACATATTAAAACATTACATTTCATAAAAATTTTTTAAATCCTGTTAAAATCAATTTTTCTGATGCGTAACCCTGAAATATCAGAAATGCTGCAAGTGTGGTATTATAAAATTTTTACTATTTTATTCCGATATTGTTCTAATTGGGTTAAATTCGTGTACTTATTGTTTAGAATGAAATTGATTTTACATATATTATTCGTTGTTGTACTTTCGGTTCATGCAGCCGATACAGAGGGAAATGTAAACAGCGTTAAAAACTTTACCAAAGCGGTTTACAAAGCCGCCAATCAAAACTGGTCGGTCGATGTTCACCCAAACGGATTTTTATATTTTGCCAATCATAAGGGATTACTCGAATTTGACGGGGTAAACTGGCAATTGACTCCCCTTCCGCACGAAACCATAATGCGTACAGTTCTGGTTGGATCCGACTCAATTATTTATACAGCAGGCTACAGGGAACTTGGATATTGGAAAAAAAACGGAACCGGACATTTGGAATATATTTCGTTGAATCATCTGGCCGAACCCTATTTTTCGAAGAATGAAGAATTCTGGAACATTGCCCGTTTGAATGAAAAGATTTACTTCCAGTCGTTCGGAAAGATCCTGGTTTTATCCGAAGGGAAAATTTCTCCGGTCGATTTCCCCGGATTTGTCAATACCATGAAAAGAATCGACGACAAAATTGTGGTTGCCATAAGGGACATGGGCCTATATTACCTTGACCGCGATAAACCGGTTCCTTTCATAATTGATCCCATATTTATGAATACCATTGTAAAATTTATCCTTCCCTATCGGGAAACGGAAATGTTGATCGGAACATCTTCTAAAGGTATATTTACGTGGAACGGAACAACTTTAAAACAATGGAACCCCGAATGGACCGATTATTTTATTACCAATGAGGTGAACCGCGCACATATCAATAAAAACGGTGACATCATTATCGGGACAATCCTTGATGGGATCGCGATATTCGACAACGAGAGCCGTTTTATTGCACAATATAACACAGGAAACGGATTGCAGAACAACACCGTTCTCGGAATTACATCCGACAGGTTTGGAAACACCTGGCTTGCCCTCGACAATGGTATAGGCTTTATCTCGTCAGACAATAGTTATCCTATCGATATTCAATCGGTTGCCGATATTGGGAGTGTGTATGATATGGCAATTTTCGAAGGGAAAATTTACCTTGGAACCAATCAGGGATTGTTTTACAGGAACCTCAATAACAACGAAGGACCATTTAAACTGGTACCAGATACTCAAGGCCAGGTATGGTTCTGTAAACAAACCGGCGACCATTTATTTGTGGGATATAACGGA
>CAZMDP010000531.1:0-2646 GCA_964565015.1 uncultured Prolixibacteraceae bacterium
GAGGATCAGGGTTTTACATTCGTTAAATGTATTTCCGCACCAACTGTTTACCGACCTGAACTATGCATGGGAATTCCTTTTGGTTACCCAGTTCAGGCATCAGGTTTTTGCCACGGTGAACCGGCTGCAAATGGACCACAACATTAATCTTTCCATGCTGTCAACCATCGAAATCAATACATTGAAAACCATATTTACTGCATTGACCACATTCCAGAACCGGCTGAAAAATGATTTTGGGGTGAGTGTGTAAAACAATACATTACTTAATTACATAAACATTTCCTTTTCTCATTTCAGGGATCAAATCCATGAGTTTGGGTTTAAGTTTGATTATATCCTGCAGGCGGATAAAAACTACATCAAAAACAACAATTATTAAGTTGTAATTTTTAATGTTCTGTTGAAAATTAAGGTTCTTATCAACTGTAAATAAAGCTTCAAATTTATATTCTTCGGCAAGTTTTAGAAGTTTCCCATTTTTAAATCCCTTCCAACCGGCGTCAACAACAGTTGCCACTTCAAACTCAGGTAGGTAATCTTTAAGTCTGACAGGTAAACATTCATCAAGCAACACTTTCATAAAGTATTTCAGAAGATGTAGTTAATAATTTATGGGCAGTTGCCAGAATTGAAATAGCATGATCTTTGTTAACCGACGGGAAATCAAGCAGAAAAGTTTCTAATGGTTCACCATTTTCCAGATAATCGAAAAGATTTTTTACAGGCACCCTCGTCCCTGTAAATACGGGTATCCCGTTCATAATTTCCTTATCAATAGTGATTAACCTATTCATAATTAATTATTTAAAACCTTAACAAATATAACTAAAATTTGAATTGAGTGTCAATCGTAAATGGATTATTCATGCTAAAAAAGCGGATAATCAGTTTTTTTGGTAATTTCACACTTAGCGAAACAAATAATGAACTATTATGATCACCGCAATTATCCTTATCAATACCGAACGGACAAAAGTAAATACCGTTGGTGCGCAACTGGCAGCCATCGAAGGGGTCGATTCCGTTTATTCTGTCAGCGGGCGCTACGACCTGATTGCCATCATCCACCTGAAAGACATAGAAGACCTGGCAAAACTGGCTACTGAAAAACTTTCAAAGGTGGAAGGGATCACCCATACCGAATCGATGGTCGCTTTCAAAAAAATCTCTCCCGCCGATATTGCTGGAATGTTCGATCTGGGGAGTTAACAGGCTGAATAATAAGTATCCAGATTCCCTTTAATAATCCCCGATTATTTCTTGTAATGCATCAACAATAATTATGATCCTATCTATGAGGGATACCCCAAATTATGGTACTAACCCATTGTTTATCATTTAAATTGAGTTTAAATAAACAGAAATATTTTGTATTTTGAATACAAAATGCAATATTTGTGGAAATTTGTTTGGTATGATAAAGCATTCCGACTTAAGTTTCCCTGTATATAAAAAATTAAGGGAAATGATCCTGAAAAATGAATTAAAACCCGGTGAAAAACTGCTCCAGGAAAAACTGGCTTCCCAGCTTGGGGTAAGCCGGACCCCCCTGCTGAAAGCCTTACAGATGCTCGAACATGAATTGCTGGTTGAAAGTATTCCACGCCGGGGTATGTACGTTAAAAAACTATCGGTGGATGAAATGAATGAAATTTATGAGGTCAGGGAAGCTTTCGAGTGTATGGCTGTTAAACTGACCATCCGAAAGTTGACCCCTGCAAAGCTTGAAAAACTTAAAAAGAAATGGCAACCGTTTGTAAACAACAACAACATCGACTTTAAAGCATACCAGGCTGCCGATGAATCGTTTCATTCGCTGTTGTTCGAATTGGCCGGAAATCAAGTCCTGAAAAAGGCATTCGATCTCTCCTTTATCCACTCGAGGGTGATTCAGATGGGATTAATGAGGCCACCAGAAGTTACGCTCCCCGAACACCTTCAATTGCTGGAGGCGATTGAGCAAAAAAATGAAAACCTTGCCGTTCAACTGATGAGCCAACACATATCCAAATCAAAAGAACACATAAGCAAAATTTTTAACCAATGAAACGATTTCTTTTTTTACTTTTTATTCCGGTGGCCCTGTCG
The DNA here is from genome assembly GCA_964565015.1 of uncultured Prolixibacteraceae bacterium. Taxonomy (GTDB): domain Bacteria; phylum Bacteroidota; class Bacteroidia; order Bacteroidales; family Prolixibacteraceae; genus UBA1413. Next base: position 2,092 of record CAZMDP010000531.1, read on the forward strand.
TGCGGAAAACAAAAATTCCCAACCGAAAAGGATGGCTTTGTTATGGTCGAAGCCGAAGATTATTCGAAACAAAATGCCGATGAAATCAGAAAATGGTACGTTATTGATGCAGGTTTTTCAGGAGATTTCGCATGTTTCGGCCAAAACCATTCGGCAACGGCAAGCGGTGGAAAATACCTGATGATATTGCCCGACACACGGGTAACCCATGCTGATGAACTTATCAACGGCGAAAATTTCACCAACGAACCCGGCAAAATGGCCATCCTCCATTATCCGGTCTATTTTAATAATCCAGGTAGGTATTATGTATGGGTCAGCGCATTATCGACCGGCACCGAAGACAATGGCCTGCATGTGGGTTTAAATGGCGAATGGCCCGAAAGCGGTGCCCGTATGCAGTGGTGCGAAGGGAAAAACCAGTGGACATGGGCCAGCAAGCAGCGGAGAGAGGAAGACCACTGCGGCGTTGAAAGGCTAATATACCTCAATATCCCCTCAAAAGGACTTCATACCATTTCGTTCAGCATGCGCGAAGATGGTTTCCGCTTCGAT
>CAZMDP010000532.1:0-2628 GCA_964565015.1 uncultured Prolixibacteraceae bacterium
AGTATTTTCTGATATCAGGGATATACGGACACAGATATAAACCTTCGAGCTGAACAATATCAAATTCCTTTTCTTTCAATAGTTCGGTCAGTTGTTTTCTGAAGGTGTCACAAATAAACCTTTCGGCATTATATGGCAAATCCGAAAAAAGGAGATTCCATGCTGCAGCAATGAAAGAGATCGGGGCGGGTACATCCACAAACCGGAAATCGGCAAGTTTCCTGAGGTCATCGGGTATTTTGGAAGGGTCGATGTGGTGCTTGAGCGTATTCATCGATAGCACCGTTACATCATGTCCGCTGCGGGCTAACCCTTTAGTCAGGTTCATGACAGCAATGGCCCCGCCATCTTTAGCCGGATACGGCGGTTTGTTGGTTATCTGAAGTATTTTCATCAGCCTTGTTTTTCCTGAGATGCCAGGAGTGTTTTATGCGTTGTATAAAAGTTGTGTATGTTTCGGCCGACATAATCGGGGAATCGGTAACAGCTTTATATGTCAACCAAATTCCGATAGGAAGAAATACATAGGATGAAAACCACATACCCGTAAACATTCCCCATACGTCTTCGCGCGCCGATTTTTCGCCCGTCATAGAAAATATGTAATACGAAATAAAAAGAAGGATAGATACCACTACAGGCATACCAAGGCCACCCTTACGGATAATGGCCCCGAGTGGGGCTCCAATAAAGAAGAAAATCAGGACTGCAAACGAAAGGGTAAACTTTCGGTGGCGCTCCATTTTATGCATATTGATCCTTTTCTTTCTTCCATAAAGATTGTTTTCGATGTTATTGATCTCCTGATAGTTATTCCTTGCCGCATATAATGCCGATTGTACAGACTCAGAAATATTCCAGTTCTGAAAAGTATTCAGCAGGCTATCGTAATCAAAAACAGTATATTCTTCGGCATTGAAAACCCTTAACATTGAATCCCTTTCAAGTATCCTTGCATAAATCCGTTTATCGAGCTGCGACATATAACGCGTATTCATCAGGAAATTGCGTAATCGATCTTTATACTCAACCAGCAGTGAATCTTCGGCATACTTAAGTTGTTTAATATTCATCATTCGGTGGCTATTCCTGAAAATACTTTCATCGCGGCGCTGAAACTCAAAATTGGTAACCCTCACGTTAAGCACCTGTTTGTCGAATTTATCCCTTCTGAACGGATAGGTATTTACCCTGCTGCCTGGACTATTGTCTTCCTCCACAAAATTTTCGCCGTTATATAAGGTCATTACCATGTAGTTTTTGTCTTCGGTCATTTTCAGATAACCCGAATCGGCCACAATAATGCTTTCATTTGCTTTATTATTGGTATGGTCATAAATGAGAATATCGTGGAGGGTATTGTTGCGTTTATCCTTATGGCCTATTCTTATGCTGTAACCGTCAATCTCATTGGTAAATACACCTTCCTTAAGTATTAACTCAGGTCTTTGTTCCCTGACACTCCACATCAATGTGGTAAAACGCAGGTTGGTGTGCGGCAGAATATTGTTTGAAAAAACATAAGCAACAATTGTAATGAATATTGCAATTACCAACAGCGGTTTCATAATACGGAAAAGCGAAATTCCCGACGATTTCATGGCAACCAGTTCGTAGTTTTCGCCCAATTCGCCAAAGGTCATGAGCGAAGCCAGCAGCATGGCAAGGGGGAATGCAAAGGGCAACAGTCCGAAAGCAGCATAAAAAAGGAGTTCGGCAAGTATCTGCCAATCGAGGCCTTTCCCAACAAGATCATCGACGTATTTCCATAAAAACTGCATAAGCAGAATGAAAACACAAATAAAAAAGGTCATAAAAAATGGCCCCAGAAACGTTTTCAGAACATACCAGTGTAAGCGCTTCATTAAAAAATTAATTTCAAATCAATGAACGCTACAAAAGTACTTATAATTGCGGGATTAGGAACGAATTTATCAGGAGCCGACCGTATGTTTAAGATCATTTATATGGTTATTCCATAATCCGATGGTTTCTTCCTTTTCGTCTTCATCGGCAAAATCAGTAACTATAAGCGATACATCGCCCGTTAGCTCATCCTGGGTAATCCTGAATTCGAAGTAGGTATCGGGGTCATCAATCCATGAGAAACGGACGAGTTTGTTTTCTTTTTGCATGATCAGTTCGGCAACCTCTTCGGTCCCTTTCCATCTGAACGTGTATTCTTTTCCCCTAAGGCTGACGTCATCGGCAAACCATTCGGCCAGCCCCGATGGGGTACTTAATCTTGTGTACAGGACTTTTGGAGAACAATTAACCATGTACTCAAGCTGTATTTTCAATTTATCTGTCATAGAGAAGGCGAATTCTTTAGTTATGGTACAAAGAAAATCAGTTGATATTTCGGGCTTCAATATAGTATAATTTTAAACATCTAATGATTTTTTTAAAAAAATTGTATATTTGCACCGCGTTTCAAAAGGGGTATAATCCCAATAAAAACGCAGTTATTTGACTATATGGCGAGGTAGCTCCCCCGATCTAATCGGGGGGTTAGAGCGCAGGTAATCAACCCGGATCGGGTCATTCGATTAGAAATTAGTTCTTTTAACTTTATGGCGAGGTAGCTCAGCTGGTTAGAGCGCATGATTCATAATCATGAGGTCGGCG
>CAZMDP010000533.1:0-2623 GCA_964565015.1 uncultured Prolixibacteraceae bacterium
TAATTTTATCAATCATATCTTTGGCCAACGCATCGGCTCCTTGCTGGGTTTTTGTCTCTGAATAAATTCTGATAATGGGTTCGGTGTTCGATTTGCGCAGGTGTACCCACGAATCGGCAAAATCAATTTTTACTCCATCAATATCGGTAACCTTTTCGTTTGCGTAAATGCCTTTCATTTTTTCGAGGATGGCATCTACATCTATATCAGGAGTGAGTTCAATCTTGTTTTTCGACATGAAATAATCGGGGTAAGTTTTCCGCAGCTGAGAAACCGTCATTCCCGATTTGGCCAGATGGGTAAGAAAGAGTGCCACACCAACAAGGGCATCGCGGCCGTAATGGCTTTCCGGATAAATAACCCCGCCATTTCCTTCGCCGCCGATGACTGCACCGATGGCTTTCATTTTTTCGACCACATTGACCTCCCCAACGGCAGCAGCTTCGTACCGGCCGCCATGTTTTGCAGTTATGTCGCGCAGGGCGCGGCTCGATGAAAGATTGGAAACCGCGTTGCCGGGGGTATGCCCCAATACATAATCGGCAACAGCAACCAAGGTATATTCTTCGTTAAACAGACTTCCATCTTCGCAAACAATGGCCAGCCGGTCAACATCCGGATCGGTAACAAAACCAACATCTACTTTTTTATCGCGGATGATCCGGCAGGTTTCGGTGAGGTGTTCGGCCAGAGGTTCTGGGTTGTGTGCAAAAAGCCCATCGGGGTAGCAGTTGATTTCGACCACCTCTTTTACCCCCAATACCCTCAGCAGGGCAGGCAATGCAATTCCGCCAACCGAATTCACGGCATCGACCGCTACTTTGAATCCGGCATTTTTTATGGCATGGGCATCGACCAGTTTCAGCGATTTCACCAACTCAATGTGGCGGCTGGTATAGTCTTTTTCCACTACCTTGCCAAGCTTATCCACCTGGGCAAAAACAAAATCTTCGGCTTCAGCAATTTCAAGGATTTTCTTTCCATCGGCTGCCGAAAGAAACTCGCCCTTGCTGTTCAACAGCTTGAGGGCATTCCATTGTTTTGGGTTATGACTGGCAGTGAGAATGATCCCACCATCGGCCTTTTCTTCGGTAACGGCAATTTCGGTTGTAGGCGTGGTAGCCAGGCCTATGTTTACCACATTGCAACCCATGCCCGTAAGGGTTGCCACCACCAGTGAACTGACCATGGGCCCTGAAATGCGTGCATCGCGACCAACTACTATGGTCAACTGTTTTTCATTGTTCTGGCTCTGTGCCCAGGTGGCGTATGCAGCGGTGAATTTCACAATGTCCAAAGGGCTCAACCCTTCGCCGGGGCGTCCGCCAATGGTTCCCCTTATGCCTGAAATCGATTTAATGAGTGCCATTCATGATGATGTTTTGTGCAAAATTAGATTATGTTTTGAAAACAAGGGTCATAAATGTTTGAAAAGATAACAATATAAACTACGACTAATCCAGTTCATCGAGTTCACGGAGCGTATTCTTCAGTTGATCGAGATATTTACCGTACATTTTTCGGAAAATCCATCGCAGGAGCAAAAATAAAAGGCCTGTAAAAACAGCAAGGGTAATAATCCCTGAAATAATGGTAACAGGAAGGTATCCCTCGGAGGGGGCTTCGACGTGTGCCCCTTTATAAAAACCTGCTATGTAGCCACTTGCCGACGCCATCAGAAAAATTACCAGTACAAAACCAAACAGCCGGTTGTAGGTGGTGAGTACCTTAATTACTTTTTCGAGTGCATGACGAAGATCGCATACTACTTCGCATTTTTTGCGTATTTGCTGGTAGCGGATTACAAAAACCAGGAAAAGAATGAAGATCAAAAGGTTCATTGTCCGGTCGAGATAGGTAACCCAAACGGGTATAGCAGGCAACGATCCGGAATCAGGCGTTTTTGTAACAAAAAAATCCCATATAATGATGGCCACAATGATGACAAATAAAATTGCAAAACCGACCCTGATGTTTCTATCAATTTTTTCCATCAGGGTTTCGGTACGCGAGGAAAGCAGTTCCCTGATTTTTTCCTCGGAAAGTTCAGCCCTTCCCGTGTCTTCGGCCGATACCTGCTTCCATGCTTTTTTTAAATCTTTTATATCCATGGTTAATCTTCTTCCGACGTCATGTATAACTTTAGTTTCTTTTTAATCCGGTTCATTTTTACGCGCACATAATTTTGCGTTATCCCGGTAATCTCGGCTATATCTTCATAGCTTTTATTTTCGAGATAGAGGAGAATGATCGATTTTTCGATACCTGTAAGCTTTGAAACAGCCTCCCTCAGCAGCCTGATGTGTTCTTCGAGCTCTGCAGGGTTACCTTCATCGGCAATCTGAATGTTCTGGTAAGTAAGGGGCGTATTATCGGGCTTCCGTTTATTTTTTTTGAAAGTAGTGATGGCGGTATTCAGGGCAACCCGGTACATCCAGGTTGTAAACTTCGATTCGTTCCTGAACGATGGGAACGATTTCCACAACTGGGCAAGGATTTCCTGTACCAGGTCGTTGCGGTCTTCTTCATTGTCGCAGTAAATGCTGCAAACTTTATGAATAATTCCCTGATTGTTCTTTATTATTTCCAGAAACTGTTTTTCCATTTCAGAAACATTAGTTTG
>CAZMDP010000534.1:0-2612 GCA_964565015.1 uncultured Prolixibacteraceae bacterium
AACATCAGGATAAAGAATGCTCCTAATATCAGGCCAGGTCTGTTTTTTGCCCGGGTGCGCCAGTACATATACATCAGGATTCCGAATGAAATCAGGTAAAACAATGCCTCGTAAATTTGGGTAGGGTGCTTGGCAACGGTTTCGGCATTTCGTTCGAAAATAAATCCCCAGGGAAGGGTTGTTTCAATACCGTATATTTCAGAATTCATAAGGTTACCTAACCTGATAAATGCCCCGACAAGGGCAGTAGGTACTACAATCCTGTCGAGTGACCAGAGCATGGTACGTTTGGTAACCAGTTTTGAGTGGATGTAAAGCGCAACCAGAATACCAATTGCCCCTCCATGGCTGGCAAGCCCACCATGCCACACTTTAAAAATCTCGCCCGGGTGTTGCGCATAATACTCCCACCCGTAAAAGAAAACGTGCCCTAACCGGGCTCCAACAATGGTTGCAACGATGATGTAAAAAAACAGGCTATCGATCCATTTTTGTCCAACTCCCTCCGATTTCAGCATTTTTTCGCCTATGTAATAACCAATCAGAAAACCTGATGCAAACAACAATCCATACCATCTGACGGCAAATGAACCCACCCTGATCAATTCAGGATCGACATTCCAATGAATAAAATTCAATATTGATAACATGCTGAAATTTTATAAGTTATAGCCTCTATCTGATTCGAAAATTTATATATGCATTAAAGATTGGAGCCGTGGCACTGTTTAAATTTTTTACCACTCCCACAAGGGCATGGATCGTTGCGCCCTACCCTTTTTTCAACCCTAACCGGCTCAGGCCTTGCCCTTTCCTGAGTCTGAGTGTGAGCGCCTTCCATGGCATTCCCTGAACTAACCAGTTCACTCTTCTGGGTACGGTAACGGCTCATATCGGTACGCCGGGCTTCAGGGGCATCACGTACCTGATCGGGGCTTTGTATTGGGATATGGCCTTTCATCAGCGTCGAAACGATATCCTTATTCACTTTGTTGACCATCGCTTTGAACAGGTTGAACGATTCAAATTTATAGATCAGAAGCGGGTCTTTCTGTTCGTAGGTTGCATTTTGCACCGATTGTTTAAGGTCGTCCATTTCGCGGAGCTGCTCTTTCCAGGCTTCGTCGAAGGTATTGAGAACAATCTGTTTCTGATACGACTTTACAAGTTCTTTTCCCTTGTTCTGATAAGCCTTTTCAAGGTTGCAGATGATCTGGAACAGCCTTCGTCCATCGGTTATCGGAACCACAATATTGGTGTAGATATGCGATTTCTTTTCATAAACATCCTTAATAACCGGATATGCCTGTTTGGCAATATTTTGAACTTTCCGGTTATAGGTATCGATCATTGCATGATAGATACGTTCTGTTATTTCGTTGACATTCAGTTTGCTGAACTCATCTTCTTTAACCGGTGATTCAATAGAAAGAAGGCGCATCAGTTCGAGGTTGAAATCTTCAAAATCGCCGCCTCCATGATACTCGTTGACAAGGTTTTCGACCGAATCGTACATCATATTCAGCACGTCAACTTCGAGGCGTTCGCCAAACAAAGCATGGCGGCGTTTTTTATAGACAACTTCGCGCTGCGAGTTCATTACATCATCGTATTCGAGCAGCCTTTTTCTTATGCCGAAGTTATTTTCTTCCACTTTTTTCTGGGCGCGTTCGATCGACTTCGAGATCATTGAATGTTGAATGACCTCTCCCTCTTTAAGCCCAAGACGGTCCATTATTCCGGCAATACGGTCGGAACCGAATAGGCGCATCAAATCATCTTCGAGCGAAACAAAAAATTGCGACGATCCGGGGTCTCCCTGTCGGCCGGCACGTCCCCTCAACTGGCGGTCAACGCGGCGCGATTCATGCCTTTCGGTACCAATGATAGCCAATCCACCTGCCTTTTTTACTTCCGGGGTAATCTTTATGTCGGTTCCCCTACCGGCCATGTTGGTGGCTATAGTAACCATTCCGGCGCGCCCTGCTTCGGCAACAATCTCAGCTTCGCGGGCATGTAGTTTGGCGTTCAATACATTGTGATGGATGGATTTCATTTTAAGCATACGACTCAGGAGTTCCGATATTTCGACCGAAGTGGTTCCCACAAGCACCGGACGGCCTGCTTTGTTCAGGTTTTCAATTTCCTGGATTACTGCATTGTATTTTTCGCGTTTTGTTTTGTAAACCAAATCTTCGTGGTCGAGCCTGATAACCGGTCGGTTTGTTGGTATTACAACTACTTCGAGTTTATAAATGTCCCATAACTCGCCTGCTTCGGTTTCGGCAGTACCGGTCATACCGGCAAGTTTATGGTACATCCTGAAGTAATTCTGGAGGGTAATGGTGGCAAATGTCTGTGTAGCAGCTTCAACTTTTACGCGCTCTTTGGCTTCGATAGCCTGGTGCAACCCGTCGGAATAGCGACGGCCTTCCATGATACGGCCGGTTTGTTCGTCAACAATTTTTACCTTATTATCGATGACCACATATTCAACGTCCTTTTCGAACATGGTGTAAGCCTTCAGCAACTGGTTGATGGTGTGTACCCTTTCCGATTTCACTGCATAATCCTGAAGCAGAACATCTTTACGTTCAAGTTTTTCTTCAGGT
>CAZMDP010000535.1:0-2600 GCA_964565015.1 uncultured Prolixibacteraceae bacterium
CTGCATAAACCCACGAATACGAAAAGCAGGCCAGTCGCGAATACTGCATCCTGTAACCAAACGTTTACCGTTTTCATACGTGGTAAGCTGCTTTACGGTTTGCATTCCACGGAACAGTCCGGTTGGGGTAATGGCCGAAAGGATCAGCGAATCGTTAGTAATTTCCAGCGTATAAGCCTCATTGTGGTTTAAAGCAACACCTTCAATATCGGATACAAGCCGTTGTACATACCGTGTGCTGCTGTCGGCCATATCGAATTTTTGCCCATTCCACACAAGATTCTGGGGTAAAGGAATTAACGCGGGTTGCTGTGGTTTTTCAGGTTGGCACCCTACAATAAAAATTGCCCAGAGCCATGTTACAATAGCCGTAATATATCTGAACGGATTTTTCACAATCTATTATTTAAGTGCACCTTTCAAAATATGGTTAACCGGTACCTTCTGGAAATAGAGTTCTTTTACGCCTTCATACACAATGCCCACGTGGTTTTCATCAACCATGGTCAGGCACGAATAGCCAAATCCGGCAGGGGCGTAAAGTTCTGTCTGTAACTCTTCGGGCCAGGTGTTGCCCTCGTCGAGACTGGCTTTTATGGTCATGTTGGTGCGGGCAGTTTTGCTGTTGGGATTGCTGAAGAAGAGTACCCGTTGATTGGCGCCGTTTACCTTTATGTTAGCGCCAATAATGCTGGCCATACAGTTGGGTTCCTGCAGTGCCGAATTCGAAGTCGGGTGCAATGTCCAGGTTTGACCCATATCTTTGGTTATGGCCACAGCACGACCGTTGGTTTCATCTTTTACGCGGCGGTTAAGGTCATCACGCATATTCAGCATCAGGCTGCCATCTGAAAGTTGAACCACCTGCGCTTCGGTGGTATTGGGTTTTGCGCCTGTTCCAATGTGCCAGGTTTCGCCGCCATCCTTGCTATATACAATGGTCGAATGGCAGGTATATTGTCCGCCATCGAGCGCCTTCTCTCCGATATCGGCTTTAAACTGTGCCGGAAATACCAGTGTGCCATCATCGAGTGTAATGCCTGCGCCTGGTCCCTGCAGGAGAAGCTGCCATGACGGGTCTTTTATTTGCCGGGTGATGTTGATAGGCTCCGACCAGGTGAGTCCATCATCGGTGCTTTTCGTCAGCATGAACTGGCCTGTTTCTTCGGGGCTCATTCCTGGTTTAGATGCCCACCAGAGCATATCTTTTTCGGTTGCACCGCTCATCCAAAGGGCTGCCACCCATATAGTTCCGGTGGTATGGTCGTATAAAATTGATGGGTCGCCAATGCCATTGAGGCGCTCAGAGCGGCCGCCCCACTCGCCCATATCCATTATAACACGCATGGGTTCCCAGGTTTGACCTCCGTCGGTGCTACGGCTCATCCCCACATCAATATCTTCCTGCAAATCTTTGCTGTTGTTGTAACGGTTGTCGTAAACTGCTATCAATGTTCCTTTTCCGGTAGTAATAATCCCCGGAATGCGGTAGGTATCGCAGTTGTCCTGACCAGCTGCCCTGAGTACAACGGCCGGACGATATGCAAACTTTTCATTGGGATTAAGGGTGATTTTATTGCGCCGTCCAAAATCAAGAACCACTTTTTCTATTTCGATGCTCTTTTCGAGCCGGGCATCAGCAGCTACATCTATATTTAACCAAATTACATTTTTACCACTATCCAGGTTATGGGTACCCTTTATCCGGATGTTTTTTTCAATTTTTTCGGCGGTTCCGAATTTGTTGGGTATCAGTTCTTCCCGTTCTTTCGTCCCTGAATAAGCTGTAATTTCTGATATTATTTCAGGATTGGAACCGGGTTTCAGAATAAGTTCAATCCCTTTAAGTGATAATGTCTTTTCGGTTTCAGCAACAGTCAGGTCAATGGTTAATGTATTCTGATTTTCGCGGTCGACGAACAGGGGCACTTTATTCAAAGCCAGTTCAGCATGGCTTATACCTGGTACCGAATTGTCGCTGCTTTTTTGGGTGCACGACAAGGCCATCGAAATCAGGAGAATTAATATGGTGATAAATCCAGTTTGCTTCATTGTATTCGAAATATTTTGGTTTTGGCGACAAATTACATATTTTATATCAAACTCTTAGAAATTTCAGTTGGCAAAATCAGAGGAAATTAAGGGCCCGCAAGGAGCCCTTAATCTTACCAATATTCACAAATCTATGAAAAAGGCTAAACCAAACTTTTCTGATTAATAGCCTGGTGTCTGAACAAGTTTCGGATCGTTGTTGAGCGTATTAACATCAATGGGCCAGAGTACCTTGTGTGCTTCGGTGGCGCGGTTCAGTACCGGGGTTCCCCTGCCATAGGTTACTGCTGCCGAAAATACCAGTGGTTGTCCGTTGGCATCCTGCATGCGGAGTACATCGAACCAACGCTTGTTTTCCCATACAAACTCCTTGTCGCGTTCTGCCAGAATTGCCAGCTCGTTGGCAGCAAAACCCTGGTTGGTATGGCCATGTACACTGGCATTATAGTTTGACCCAAATGCGCGTTGCCTTATCTGGTTGATGTATGCTGACGGATCGTTCCCCTTTTTATTTTCAATTTCGGCAAGCATTAAAAGTACATCGGCAT
>CAZMDP010000536.1:0-2593 GCA_964565015.1 uncultured Prolixibacteraceae bacterium
GCTTTATTCTACAGGTCATATCTCTGTTCTTGAAAAACAGACTAAAAATAGACAAAAAGGGTTGTTTTTAAAGGATCAGAAGAAGCTTAAATGATAACAAACCTCCGAATGAAATAATTAACCGGAATTCTATAACTTTATGGAAAATTAAATGATTGAAACATGATCAGGTTGAAGTATTTACATCTAATTCGGCTAATTGCATTCATGTCAGCAATTTCGTTGATCATGATATATTGTGGAACAAAACATAGACCCCAATCTTCAGCAGAATCACATGTTAAAAAAACATTGTTGGAAGGATGGACTGCCCTTCTCGATGGAGAAACCCTTGATGGATGGGAAATTACCAATTTTGGTCCTCAGGGGCCGGTATATGTTTCGGGGGGGAGCATTATCCTCGAGATGGGCGATGCCATTACCGGCATAACATGGAAAGGTGAGTTTCCTGTGATGGATTATGAAGTGCAACTGGAAGCAAAGAAAGTCACAGGCAACGACTTTTTCTGCGGTATGACCTTTCCGGTGGGTGATAGCTTCTGCTCCCTGATTGTAGGCGGCTGGAGCGGAACTGTAGTAGGGCTCAGCAGCATCGACGGGCTCGATGCTTCGGAAAACGAAACCCGTTCGATCCGCAGTTTTGCCCACGATACCTGGTACACCATCCGGCTGAAAGTTACCGAAGAGAAAATTGAAGCCTGGATAAACGATGAAGCGGTGGTTGATTTCACATACACCGGAATGCAACTCTCTATCCGCCCCGAAGTTGGCCTTTCAAGGCCGTTTGGAATTGCATCGTGGAGGACCACTGCAGCTTTGCGCAATATTGTTTTCAGGGAATTATCGGACGAAAACAATGATTAAGCACTCAAATGTATTACCTCGAAATCATGAATATTTATTAACAGTTGCTTTTCCTAATGTTAACCAACTTTTCCCTGATTATTATTTTTTGATTAAGAGGAATAATCCGGGCTGGTTGACCCTACATTTGTAGCTTTAAATCTGAAAATGATGAATGTACATAAAAACCAGAAATCAATCATAATCATCGGAGGGGGCTTTGCCGGACTGGCAGCTGGTATTTATGCCCAGATGAACGGATATCAGAGCCGAATATACGAAATGCACGACCAGCCGGGTGGATTATGTACCAACTGGAAACGTAAAGGATTTACCATTGACGGCTGCATCCACTGGCTGGTAGGTTCATCGCCTACCAGCGGAATTTACGATATGTGGGAAGAGGTTGGTGTTACCAAAGGTCTGAATATCATCAACATGGATGAATATATCAGTTTCGTGGGAACTGATGGCCGAAATGTAGTATTCTATACCGACGTTGACCGCCTTGAAAAACACCTTTTGCAATTTTCGCCGAAAGACGAGGCCCCGATCAGGGATTTTATTGCAGGCATCAGAATGATTTTGCCATTCGATTACCCATCGAGGAACGACAGCAACCTTACCAAACTGCGTAAAGCATTGAAAATTGGGTATATGTTTGCCATACATTCGCGCAGGATAAAACGTTGGATGAACACCTCGGCTGCCGAATTCTCTGACCGATTCCAGGATCCGCTGCTCCGCGAGGCTTTCCGCGAAATGTGGCTGCCGGGTTTCTCCATGTTTTTTATGTTGTTTACATTTGCATACCTCCACAATAAAAATGCAGGCTATCCGCTTGGTGGCTCTATGCCCATGTCGCTGGCCATGGAAAAACGATACCTGGAACTGGGTGGTACGATACATTATACAAGCAAGGTTGAGAAGATTTTGACAGACAACAGCCATGTAACCGGAATCAGGTTAACCGATGGAACCGAACATTATGCCCATCGGGTAATATCGGCGGCCGATGGGTACACCACCATATACCGTTTGCTCGATGGGAAATATGGCAACGCAAAAACTTTCGAACCATACGAAAAGTGGGAAGCTTTTCCGGCCCTCTTGTTTGTGGCAATTGGTATTGACCAGACCTTCGAAGGTATTCCCCATTCAGTTTCGGGCACCTATTACAATCTGAAAGAGCCGGTAAGGATTGGAGGGACCAACCGTGATTCCGTCCATGTGCATATTCGTAACCACGATCCGTCGATGGCACCCGCAGGAAAAACTATAGTAACAGTGATGATGTATGGCGATTACGATTACTGGAAAAACCTTGCCCAGGGTACCAAAGCTTACAACGAAGCCAAAAAAGAAGTGGGCAGCACTGTGGTCGGTCTGCTCGAAGAGTGGTTCCCGGGTATAACCGAAAAGGTTGAAATGATCGATGTTGCCACTCCGGTTACGTTCGAACGATATACCGGAAACTGGAAAGGCAGTTTCGAGGGCTGGCAGATTACCCCCGAAAATTCGTATGTGTTAATGAAAAAAATGCCGCAGGTTTTGCCCGGGTTGCATAACTTTTATATGTGCGGCCAATGGGTCGAACCGGGAGGTGGGTTACCCACTTCGGTTATGTCGGGACGAAGATTGATAAAAACCATTTGCAGGGAAGACCGGAAAAAGTTTGTAACCCGGTTTGATTAATCACTAAGAAGGAAAAAATACATGCATCCCCTGAAAAGTCACACAATACTGGTAC
>CAZMDP010000537.1:0-2592 GCA_964565015.1 uncultured Prolixibacteraceae bacterium
CATAAAAGTAAATGGCATAGCTTTTATACCCTATTGTATTAACATAATCGTTTTTTTCGGCCACCTCTTTGCAAAATTCAATAGCTGCCCGTTGCGTATAGGCTTCTACTCCGGGCACAATAAATAGCATGCTAAACCAGGTGAACAGTATATTTGCCGAAAAAAGGAATACAACAGCCTTCTCAACCCGCTTACGGGCATTAAACCTTATAAACAATAAAACTCCCAATACCAGAAACATTCCAACCGCACCTTCCCAAAGTTTCCAGTTTCCGGTAGCATTGAGGTTTGCCGCGGCAAACTGATCTATGATAAGATTTTTTTCAATCATGTATTGTTTTATATAGTCGGTTAAGGGCAATACAAGAACAATCAACACATACAGGAACGAAATAAAAATCAAAAACGCCAAATGCCATTTGGTAAATCGCTTATGATTCTGAATACTTTTTTCGATAAACAGGGCTGCCAAAAAGGTTGCCGGGAAATATGCAAGCGACGAATAATGAACAATTTTGGTTTTTACGATGGTAAAAAGAACCAGAACAGTGGCCAAAAGGATCAGGTTCCACAGGAAAAAGTGACGTTCTTGCACATTTAATGAACGTAAACCATTTTTTGTTGGAATCATTAATATGGAGGCGGGAAATACCCCAATGAGCAGAACCACAAAGTGATAGAGCAAAAATCCACGGTGTCCGGCATCGGGGGTAGAAAACAACCTGACCTGATATTCAATAAAGTCGATGATTACCTGTAAGTTGCCTGTAAGAAGCTGAAAAAGGAACCAGGAACCCCCGGTTAAGAGTGTTGCAAGGACAAACAGGCCAACATCGGCAGCTTTTATCGACACCCTGAATTTTCTGACCAGCAAAAAAATCCCAAAGGCGAGCCCCATAATTACAACAGCAGCAGGTCCTTTGGTAAGAATAGCAAGTCCAAGTAACACACCGCCTGTTAAGACCGCAATTTTTTTGTTGCCCGCAAAATTGATATCGGTATAGAGGTACAATGTATAAAGTGAACCAAAAATGAACAGGTTAAACCAAGGGTCGATAATTCCCGATTTAAAATAAAAAAACGGAAGAAAAGAACCTGCATATGCAAGGGTCCAGAACACACCGAACCTGAAGCCGAAACGCCGGTACCCGACCTCAAACAGAAACAATAGGGTGAGGAGGCCACAAATTGCATTGGGCAACCTTGCTGCAAACTCGTTTATTCCGAAAAGTTTCATCGATAAAGCCTGCATCCAGATGAATAGCGGCGGCTTTTCCCAGAAAGGCTGAAAATTTATCTGAACGGTTGAATAGTCGCCGGTAACAACCATTTCGCGGGCCGATTCGGCAAAATTGATTTCGTCCCAGTCGAAGAGGTGTATCTTTCCGTTGAAAGAAAGAAACAAAAATAACGACCCGATAACAATGATTAATCTGGCAATAAATATCTTCGGAGACCCGATAGTCATTTCAGTTAAAATTTACCCGCCCCAAATATACGATTTAAACAGTTTCGGCATAGTTTGGCTTAGAATCTCAAATTCTGAAGGTTTCTGATGTTGACCATTAATGGATGGCATCTTCCATGGTCAATATCTGGCCCCGTTTCAGGAGTTCAGTTTTCAGGATTTTGTATGGGACATCCTGCACCGCCATTTTATTATTAATGGCCAGCGAAGCGGCGACTGCAGCCGATTGGCCAAGTATCATGAATACAGGTTCCATACGAATGGAGCCAAACGCAACATGTGTTGTCGATGCACAAACCGGTACAAGCAGGTTGGTACATTCTTCTTTTCTGGGCACAATTGAACCGTACGCAATTTCGTAGGGGGTAAGCTTTACTTCGATGTCGCCCTCGTTGTGCACATGGCCTTCGTCGGAAACATATCGCTGTACGTTGTGCGAATCGATCGAATAGGAGCCCATCCCCACCGATTCGGGGGTAGGTGCCCTTTTGAGCAGTTCGTTTTCGGTCATAATAAATTTACCCCTCATGCGGCGGGCTTCGCGAATATACAATTGGTGCGGCCAATTACCGTTGTCGGTAAATTCGTCTTTCGGGAGGCCCCATTGTTGCATCCGTGTTTGAATCTCGGCCGGTACCCGGTGATCGTTGGCCACAAACCAAAGCAAACCTTTCTGATATGTTTCGTGCTCTTTGATAATTTCGCGGCGGCGTTCGTAGCTGGCATCGGGGTAATCGTAATTCATTCCGATATTATCGCTGCTGAAGGGGCCATGGTTGTTGGTGTCGGTTTTCCGGTTGGGGATATCATCAAATTTATGGAACCATTCCCGCCAGCCGGCATCAAAAATCCTGACCAGCAGCTCGTATTGTGTGGAGTCGTAACCTTCGGGTTTTGGAAAGGGTACTCTGTTTTCGGGGTGATTGGTCATACATACCCTGAAGCAGTATGCCTGAACACGGTGATCGGCCTGGCCTTTTTCACCCGGTGGATCGGTACTTATGCGAGGCAATAAGCCACTTTCCGGGTCTCCGGGCACTATGTACGGATCGATAGGATGGGGGAGTACCATAAAATGATGGCGGTGATGGTAAACACCTGTTTGCACACCGGCCCATTCTTCG
>CAZMDP010000538.1:0-2588 GCA_964565015.1 uncultured Prolixibacteraceae bacterium
AAAACTTTTTATTTTTATCATCAGCGTTGTTCTCATAGGAGTCTTATCCGGATTAATTGAAAACCGAGCGGTCGGATATTTTGGTATGATTGGGGCTGGTATGCTGGTGGCTTTCTTTACCAGGCTGATCAACCTGCGCGATCTGTATAAAATTATTGTTTATAAATGAAAAAGAGTCCTACCATTGATGAACTGAACGATCCTGAAAGGTTCGAATTGCTGGCTTCGGTCGAACATGCCCGGATTAAAGATTTCGTGCTTAGCCAGGTGATGGAAGACCGAAAATTTGTACCTTATTATATGATCTATCAGACCGCACTTTTTCTGGCGGCCATATTTTTTCTTACCCGGGCAATTGTATTGGCAATAAAAGGCGATAGCAATTATTTGTTTATTACCATGGGGGCAATTGTTTTCAGTGTAACACTGCTGGTGGTGATCCACGAGTTTATACACGGCCTGGTATTGAAAATTGCAGGAGCGCCTAAGGTCAGATTTGGAATGGTTAGCGGCAGGTTTATTTTTTATGCCGAAGCCGATAAATTTGTTTTAAGCAGGAGACCATTCCTTTGGGTGGCCTTTACACCCCTGGTGGTTGTACAGATAATCACTGCAATATTTATAGTTATATGGTTTTCGCAACCCCTTGTATATTTTCCCCTGATGGTTATGTGCATCCACAGTTTCTTCTGCGCAGGCGATGTAGCGTTGGGCACCCTCTTTTACAGGTTTCCGGGGAAAGAGGTTTATACTTACGACGATCACCAACAGAAAACCAGTTACTATTTTCTGGAGAAATAATCCCCTAATTCAGCTTCGAATTCAGCTGCCGGTAGGCAATCAACCGGTGGTGCCTCGATGACAGGTCTTTATAATAAACAAAAATCTGATAATCGTTTTCGGTTTCCCAGAAACTTCCTTCGAGGTTTGTATGATCGGCCGTAGGCGATCCTTCGGGTACATATACATATATATAGTTGTAATAACCCTGTTTAAGCAATAAAGTCAACTCGTAACGGCTTGTTTCGAAATTCCAGGTCATTTCGTTGCTCTTGTTGGCATTCCAGTTCGATAGTTCGCCAAACACATTTATGGTTCCGCCCAGTAAAGGAGCTTCGAGTGGCAGGCTGAAATGGACAAACTGGTAATCGCATTCGGTATCAAAGTCCTGTACACGTTCCTGGCTTTCGATTACATACCTTCCGTTCATTTCCCTGTAAGGAAAGTACCTTTTATTCGAACGGACTTCATCCGGGTATAACGTAATATGGTAATAAGGCCTGAAAAAAGATGTTTCCATAACCCCTTCTCCGTTTATCCGTTTATTGCGGATATCGAAATATCTGAATTCATTTCCGGCCGGGAAAACATTTTCGCGGTTATAGTCATAAATCAGCCTGCCATCCTGGATAAACAAGGGTTTCAGGTTGCGTATGGCATTGTCCCAACGATTGTTCTGCATAATAACCACACTCACCTCGTCGTGTGGATTGTTTATCCTCAGGCGGGGGTGTAAAACTGTAAAATCGACTTCGTGGTTTTCGCCTTTGAACGCATCGAGTGTAGCACGGCGGACCGTTCCTTCAATCTGAGCCGAATTTTCGGTTATATAGAACCTGCGCGACAAAACAAGGTTTTCCTTCCTTTGGTTTTCGTAAACAAGCAGAATATAATTGCCCGATAGTTTTAGCTGTACATCATCGTTTGGAATGGCCAACCGGTAATTAATGTATGAAAAGGTTGTATTAAACGAACGCGCATAATCTGTAATCGGATTCTCGGGGAACCCCGACATATATTCGTTTTGGCGCAAAAAACTCTCATTCCAGTCGGGGTCGCAATGCAAAATGGTATAATAATAGTTTTTTACCTGGTTCGAGAGATCATCAAATTTCAAAATCAACCGGGCATTCTCTCCGAGTTCGAGGACAGGATTTGAAAGCTCAAAACCCTCGCGAAACAACTGAACAGATTTTATTTCTTCGCGAAAAACCGCATTTTCGTGATAATATGGGTTTAGTTGTGCATAAACCGGCAACTTAACCACAATAAAAAACAACGCGCCAATTAGTTTGAATTTCATATATGAGAAATTTTTCTGATGTTGACAAAAATAGTACCCAAAAACATTAAATGGCATTTAATCATTTATTTACATTCGTTTTAATTAAAAACTGACAACAAAGTAACTGAATAAGAGATATTCATATTATTTTTAATGGTTTCAAACCGAAGAGATAACGAATGAAAATATCTGTATATTTTGAAACATGAATGAATAAATGGCTGTTATAATCGGATAAAATTTCATTTTATTTACTTTTGCAATCAATTTTGAAATAAATTCAATTTCAGATATGTCAAAAACGATAAAACTCAGAAAAGGGCTGAACATCAGGTTGAAAGGGAAAGCTGAAGCAATACTTGAGAAAGTTCCCGACGCTGATCAATACGCCATAAAACCCACCGACTTTGCAGGTCTCACGCCAAGATTACTGGTAAAACAAGGCCAGGAAGTATCAGCAGGCGAGGCGCTCTTCTCCGACAAATATCACCCGGAAGTGTATTTTGTATCTCCGGTATCGGGC
>CAZMDP010000539.1:0-2584 GCA_964565015.1 uncultured Prolixibacteraceae bacterium
ACATATAATTTGGTCTATGTGAAAATCAAATAAGCCACTTCATTTAAGATTTTTTGTAAAGGGTAATTTTCAACGTTTAGCCGTTTTTAACAAATGCGGGCGTTTGCTTTTCAATCGGGGTGGTGGGTTGAAGGGGTGGATATTTCTTACCATAATACCGGTGCTATGCACCTTTTCAAATTTGAAAGGGTTGAGTGTTGAATATCTTATGATGAAATCTGCTATTCCTACAGATTTTTTTTTAAACTGAGAACTCTACCCCGATTCAACCGGTGGTGAACTATTGTCTCACGTTGCTTCGGCCTCCCCGATAAGCGTTGTCTGCGTACAATCTTTAATTTTCACCTGAACATAATCACCTTTCAGGTAACCTTTGTCGGGAAATACCGCCACTTTGTTCTGCGAAGTCCTTCCGAAAACCATCTCCTTCGATTTTTTGGAGACCCCTTCCACCAACACTTCAAAGGTCTTTCCCAAATCGTTACGGTTGCTTTTCAGCGATAAGCGGTTTTGTAATTTTATCACTTCATTGAGCCTTCTCAGCTTTATCTCTTCGGGCACATCATCTTCGAGGTGTTTGTGGGCATAAGTTCCGGGCCTTTCAGAATATTTGAACATAAATGCCATGTCGAAATGAACCTGCTCCATCAGATCGAGGGTTTGCTGATGGTCCTCTTCAGTTTCGGAGCAGAAACCCGTAAAAATATCGGTCGATAAACCACAACCCGGTATTATTTCACGGATTGCCCTGATCCGGTCGAGATACCATTCGCGGTCGTATTTCCGGTTCATCAGTTTAAGTATCCTCGAGCTACCCGATTGTACCGGAAGGTGTATGTGCTTGCAGATATTGGGATATTCGGCAATTTTCCGCAATATTTTATCCGACATATCTTTGGGGTGCGAGGTGGTAAACCTGACCCGCATGGAGGGATCGACCAGTGCGGCTTTTTCGAGCAGGTCCCAGAACCTGAAGGGTTTTCGTTCGCCTTCGGGGTGCCATTTATACGAATTTACATTCTGCCCAAGGAGGGTAACTTCTTTGAATCCTTTTTGAGAAAGATCAGCTATTTCCGATAATATATCCTGCGGATCGCGGCTGCGTTCGCGGCCCCGGGTGTATGGAACAATACAATAGGTGCAAAAGTTATTGCAACCCCTGGTAATGCTTACAAATCCCGATATGGCCGCATCGCCTATCCTTACCGGGGTAATCTTATCGTAGGTTTCCACTTCCGAAAGCTCCACATTAACGGCCTTTTCGCCGCCTTCCACCTTGTCAAACAGGTAGGGAAGATCGCGATAGGCATCGGGACCGGCTACCAGATCAACTGCTCCATGCTGAAGAAACTCATCGCCAAGGCGTTCGGCCATGCAGCCAATTACCCCAACAATAAGCTCTTTTCGTTTGCGCTTATAACTTTTAAACAGGTCGAGGCGCCCCCAGATGCGCTGTTCGGCATTGTCGCGCACCGAACAGGTGTTGATCAGAATGGCATCGGCTTCGGCATCCGAAGCGGCCATTTCATAGCCCCTTTCGCGCATGACGGCTGCCACCACCTCACTATCAGCCACATTCATCTGGCAGCCGTATGTTTCGATAAATAATTTTTTCTGCATCTTTCCCAAAACTGAACGTGCAAAAATAGAAGAATTTACTTATCAACCCTGGCTTTAATTTTGATAGAAGATTAAGAACTGTGCTTCATTCATGATTAAGGTATTGTTTTATCTGATAGTATGTATATTTGCAACCTGAAAAGTTAAGAAATGAAAAGTCTGTTCATACTTATAACTTTACTTATTGCCGGAAGTGCTGTATTAGCACAGCCATTTGGCACAAATCTTTCTGAAAATCAGAATCCTATCCCCGAAATATTTACCCGACCCGGGCTAAACCAGGATCCAGAGATGATCAGACTGGTTGAAATGCATATTCGTAAAAACGAGAGTGTACGTGGGATTCCAGGTTTCAGGGTCGAAATATTTTTCAGTTCGGCCCTCGATGCCCGGCAAAGGGCACTTCAGGCCAAAACTGCATTCTTGAGGGATTTTCCCGATGTAAACGTTTATGTGATCTATGTTTCACCCGATTTTAAGGTACGCGTGGGCGATTTCAGGACCAAAAGCGAAGCCCTTGCCATGATGAAAAAAATTCAGGACCGCTTCCCCAAAGCGTTTCTTGTTCCCGATATGATCGAATTTCCGAATCTGAATTAACACAGATAATTGAATGAGCGAGTCAATCAAGCACGAATGCGGAATCGCCCTCATCAGGTTGTTAAAGCCCCTTTCGTATTATCAAGAAAAATATGGTACATGGCAGTATGGCCTCAATAAGCTCTACCTGCTGATGGAAAAACAGCATAACCGGGGACAGGATGGTGACCCGCGCAAATGCCCAGCACCTACGATCGTATGTATCGCCGATGTGATCAAGCTGTTCCCACCCGAGATGTTTGAAAACGGGCTTGCCATTGTTACCGCGTCGACTCGGCGCAATCTACCCGAAGCGCTCAACCCGCGCATCAAGGGCCTCAACTACCTCAACAACATCCTGGCAAAGATCGAGGCCAACGACGCC
>CAZMDP010000540.1:0-2576 GCA_964565015.1 uncultured Prolixibacteraceae bacterium
GTGATTAAAACCTCAGGTCAAGACCAAGTGAAATGGTTCTGATTGGCACATAGGAGAAATCCTGCCCACCGGTGAAATTATATTGCGGGTCATTTCCTTTCAGTTTCGAGAATAGATATACATTATCTGCAGTGGCAAAGAGCCTAAGCTGATTGATTCCAATGTTATTATTGATCTTTTTGGGCAGGTTGTAGCCAAAGGTGATGTTTTTAATGGCAAAATAGGAAGCATCGATCAGGAACCTGTCGGTAACCTGGTTTACTGCTCCAAGCTGCAGACGTGGAACATCGGTAATATCGCCGGGCTGTTTCCATGCCCGGGTCATATGGGTGTGCCAGGCATTGCCCGCACTGCGCATGCCCATCAGGTTGTTGTAAACGCCATCCAGAACTTTGCCCCCAACCGAATAGGTTGTCAGGAACGAAAAGTCGAAATCGCCAAACCGCAGATCGTTGCTGAAACTTCCATAGAAATCGGGAATACGGCTTCCCATAATGTATTTATTGGCACTGGCCAGGTTATACGAATCGGATATGATATCGATCTCATTGTCGTTGGCGTCTTTACTTTTGATCCAGTAAAGCTGGGCTCCGGTCATCGGATCGACGCCTGCCGAACGTGAAATGTAGAACGAATTAATGGGGTAGCCCACTTTTATTATCCTCGAACCTAAAACAATTTCCTGGTCGTCGGTGCTGAGTTTGGTTACCTCGTTGCGCAAACGGCTTACCATCAGGTTGGCGTTCCATTGAAACTTGCTTGTGCGGATAATATTAACTCCGATGGTTACGTCAATTCCTTTGTTGACCATATTGCCCACATTGTCCCAGTACCCGTCGAAACCGGTAGATGTAGCCATCGGTTTGAACAAGAGCAGGTCGGTGGTAAGTTTATGGAAATATTCGGCTGACAGAGAAAGCCGGCTGTCGAACATTTTCGATTCGATACCCACATTAAGGTTTTGGTTCTTTTCCCACAGCAGGTCTTTATTTTCGAGCGAAGTCAGATATACACCCCCGTTTGTATTGTTCGGATATCCAAGATCGTAAAAGCTCTGCCAGGCGTAATAATTATCAGTACCATCGGAGTTGAGCAACATGTCGTTACCCTGCGAACCATAGCTCGCTTTCAAAGTAAGGTTATCGATAAAATCGGCGGTCTGCATGAAACCTTCCTGGCTGATCCGCCATGCACCACCGAGTGACCAGAACTGCCCCCACCTTTTATCGGGATGAAAGCGCGACGAACCGTCGGTCCTGAAACTTCCTGAAAGATAGTACTTGTCGGCAAAGTCGTAATTGATCCTGCTCAGGTACGATTCAACCAGGTATGTATCGGTCCACGAATCGGCTGCGGTTGGCGTGGCGGCAGCGCTTAATTCATAAAGGCCTCCGAAAGCAAAGCCCTGCTTGGCTGCATACAAGGTCGAACGTTCGAGCGAATAAAACTCGTGTCCTGCAAGAACGTTGATGTTGTGCAGGCCGAACTTTCGGTCGTAGGTAAGCAACTGGTTGAAGGTATAACTGAATGTACGGTAATTGTATTTATATCCCCGTCCTTTTACCGAAGCTCCATCGCCAAAAAACGGGTTATTGTAAATCAGCCTGTCGCCATGGTAATAGTCGAAACCCATATTAAGGCTGAATTTAAAGTCTTTCAGCATACCAAGGTCTTCACGGTCGGTATCAAATTCAAGGAATCCGCGGCCGCTTAAATTGTCATATTTAATATTGCGGCGGTCTTCGTAAAGGGTAGCAATTGAGTTGAAGTTTGAAGCACTCGGCCTGTTTACTCCATAGTCAAATTGTTTGTTGCCCTGGTCATCGAGCACAAAATCACCATTCTCGTCGCGGATATAAACCGGATAGATCGGGCCCATGTTCGAAGCCGAAAACCAGATGTTGTTATATGCCGATCCCGAATCGGTCAGATAATTCTGTTTTGTATTGGAAAATGAGGCCGACATCCCCGATTTGAGCCACTCTTTCAGGTCCGAATCGATATTGATACGGCCGGTGTAACGGTTAAACTGTGTATTTTTCGCCAAACCCTCTTCGTCGAGGTACCCTACTGACATCAGGTAGCGCGTGCGGTCGTTCCCTCCGTTAATGCTGAGCTGATATTCCTTGCGCATGGGATTCTCGCGTGTAGCTTCGTCAATCCACCTGTCCGAATATTTCAGCTTTGCATTTGGGTTAATTTTGCCCGTAGCCGGGTCGATCAGTTGGTTCGACGGGATGTTGAACGGATTGTAAATTTCACCGCCAAATTCGTTCATGTAGCGTGTCAGTGCGTTTTGTGCAGCAGCTTCGCGAGACTGACCCGATGAAAAAATCAACTGGTTTTTTACCGATTCGTAAGCCAACTCCATATATTTGGCTTCATCAACCTTGTCGTAATCGGGGAATGCCCTTGATGAAACGCCTAATGTAGTTTTAAAGTTGATGACAGGTTCGCCGTCACTACCTTTTTTGGTAGTAATAATAACTACACCGTTTGCACCACGGGCGCCGTACAATGCCGATGCCGAAGCATCTTTCAGAACCGAAACCGATTCGATATCGTTAGGGTTAATT
>CAZMDP010000541.1:0-2574 GCA_964565015.1 uncultured Prolixibacteraceae bacterium
ATACTGTAAGCATCTGGTGCATACCAATCGGCAACATATTCGGCGGCATTTCCAAGCATATTTTTTAAACCGAAAGGATTGGCCTCGACTTTATCAGGGGTTTGCGTTCTCAACATGCTGTTGGCTTCATAAATAACATAATTGTCGATGGTGGTGTTACGTTTCCTAAAGAAGCCACCTCCGCTGAAATCGCGCGGATTACCTTCGAAGAAATAGGGCCCTGATGTACCTCCTCGTGCCGCATACTCCCATTCTGCTTCGGTGGGTAATCGATAGTTCTTGCCGGTAACCTGCGAAAGCCATCTGCAATAGGTTTCGGCAGCATGGAAACTCATGGTAATTGCCGGGCGGCTTCCCATGCCCCAGTTCTGGTCGGGTTGGCCGTATGGCGGAGTTGGACCGGTTATGGCATCAACCCCGGCCAATAGCCTTGCTCCTTCTGTGTCGGTTGACCTTCCCTCAGTTGCAGTGGAAGCATAAAATGCAAGATATTCGTCCCAGGTAACTTCAACCTCGGCCATAAAAAACGGGCTGATGTTTACGGTTTTAACAGGTCCTTCATCGGTATTGCGCATCTGCTCCGAATCGGGGCTTCCCATCCGGAATGAACCGCCCGGAATAGCTATCATATTGAACGATACGGTTGTTCCAGGTATAGTTTCCGTGAAATTTTCGTGTTTTTCAACTTTTGCAGGTTCGGTAAAAACTTCCACATTGGCAGAAGAGACCCTTCCGAAATTTACATTGGTTGAATGTACCCGGTTGGGATCATAGTGACCCACATCAATATGGCAGTTCAGGCATAAAAGGTCTTTTTCGTTCATCGAATAATAGAGGTGAGCTTCCATCCCTTCTTTCGAAAGATTTCGCGGAAATAAATTTGGATGACACTTTATGCACGACGATTGAAACGTGAAGTGCTGAGCCATTTCAACCGTTCGTTTGGCTTCCCAGTTAAAATCGGCGCTATCCTTGAAGAGGAAGCCATAAATATCTTTAATGCCAAGACGAATTTTCTCTTTGAGATATCCTTCGCCTTTGGGTGGCAGGTGACACTCGACACAACCTACCTGGATTCCGCTACGGGTATCGTAATGAGTCGAAAGTTTCCACGAATCAAATACATGCGGATGGACGTGACAAATTTCACAGAATTCGTTGGTCGAAGTAGCTTCAATAGCTTTGTGTGAATAGATGGTGGCAATAACCCCGAATACAAATCCGATAAAAACTACAAGCAAGAGCTTTTTTCTCAAATATTGTCCAATCTTCTTAAGCATAAAAGGCGATGAAAGCAATTAAAAACATAAAAAAGTAGTTGTGCCCTCAAAATTAGCAAAATATTATACTTTAAACATTGAATTATCAGTTTTCAGGCTTATTTAGAAGCATTTTGAATTTGGGTGAAAAAAAGAAGGGATTGACAGCGCCAATCCCTTCTTTAGATAATTAAAGTTACGGAAGCTTTGCTCCAGGATGTTTATAATCTTTTCAGTTTAATATCCATTTCAACTTTTTCGCTGTTTTTGGCCTCAATTTTCTGATCGCTCGTTTGGTAGGTAATCAATTGGTAGTTTACATTGTAGGTACCTTTTCCGGGCAATACAACAGAATATGTTCCATCAAAATCGGTATAAACCTTAATATTTGTTCCGGGAAGTTCGATTTTTACCCCGGTTAGTGCTTCACCTGTATCCATATCGGTTACCTTGCCGGTGATCATCATCGATTGACTTGGTTTTGCAGTTTCTTTCGATTCATTGCCGCCATTTGCAAAAACAAATCCCGCAAGCAAAACAAGTAAGGTAATTGTATAAAACTTTTTCATTTTGTTCTGACTTAAATTATGCAACAAATGTATGATGAGAATATGACGGCCATTTTAAGCCATGTTTATAATGCGGTTAACAGTTGGTTAACTGACAATGGACGTTTTTAAATTTTATATTAACGCAATGTTAATTGGATACGGTAATTTAACTTTGCAAAAAAATGCACAATGTTTCCTGAATGGATTGAAAGTTTTGTTGAACTGTTTTTTCCGCGGCTCTGTGTTACCTGTAACCGCAAACTGTTTGCTAAAGAAAAATATGTTTGTTTCCACTGTTTACACGATCTGCCAAAAACCGGTTTTCATGAAATTCACGACAATAAAACGGCTCAGCTCTTCTGGGGACGGGTGCAAATCGAGCATGCCACCTCATGGCTTCATTTCAGAAAAGGTAGTCATTACCAAAAACTTGTACACTTTATAAAATACAAAGGATTAAAAGAACTGGGCTACGAAATGGGGTATTTATTCGGTTGCGATTTGAAAAATTCGGTCTTTTCGGAAGTTGAAATAATTATGGCAGTGCCTTTACATGTTCAGAAAGAAAAACAAAGAGGATATAACCAAAGCGAATGGATTGCAAAAGGTATTGCAGCAGCTCTCGGAAAAGAACTTTCAACAGGTAACCTTGTGAGGGCCAGGTTTACACAAACACAGACACGAAAAACAAGGTTCGAACGGTGGCAAAACGTTGAAGGAATTTTTGAGGTATTGTTTCAGGATAAAATTAGCAATAAACATAT
>CAZMDP010000542.1:0-1774 GCA_964565015.1 uncultured Prolixibacteraceae bacterium
TTCATATACGATACCATGTCGTTCTGATCCACCAGTTTGTCATTGTTGATATCTCCCGGAAGATAACTTTCGGTTCCCGGCACTTTAAATACATATAATTCACGTCCTGAGCCAAAACCTCCAACGGCTTTTTCTACCTTAATCCGAAGGTAACGGGCCGATGGTTTGCCTTCGAATTTAAATTCTTTTGCGTTATGATCGCGTTCCCACTGGAATTCGCCGGCATTGGTCCAGTTGGCTTTATCGGTACTGTAGGCAACACTGCCCCGGTAAATTAAGCCATTCATTCCTACGGTACGGGGCAGGTATTGGAACTTATCCAGCTGGTTGATTGTTGTCAGATCGATCACGATCTCAAACGGCACAGCATTGGTATTGCTCCATTCGGTATGCCACATATTTCCTTCATCAAAATCGAACAAGTTACGAATTCCGTTTCCTCCCTGGTTGAGGCAACTGGTGGTAGCGCGAATGCCCTGAAGCGCAAACTCCAGCGGATTGGCTTTGGTAAGCGCAGTAATCGCTGTCCAGTCCGAGACCCCCGTTGCGTTCACCGATCGCAACTTAAAGGTATACGAAGTCTCCGGACGGAGATCGTCGAACAGCAATTGAGTACCCCGGATAGTCGAATACAACATATCTTCAAATTCGAGCTCATAATAATCGACATTTTCCACCTTTTCCCACGCGGGTGTCAGGGTATAAGCGGTACGATTGCTGTCGCTTACCTGCGCGTTACGTGGAACCGAAGGTACTCCTATAGCTTCAAGCAGATGATTAGAAGGGCTCAGCTCCAATCCTTTGACCCTAACCTCCAACTTTTCACGTGTAATATCGGCTTCGGCTACTTTCACCCAAATCTGTGGATTTTTAACAATTGACACCTTCGAAAAATCAGAACCTTTGGTTGCAAATTGATTGAGCTCGGGTGCTGCATTGTAAAACCACGCATTGGTTGCAGCAGTAAATGCCTCCTCCGAATTTACTTCTTGTAACTTAAGCTTTTTATTTCCCTGCAGTGCCTCCACCTTGAGAGGTCTACGGCTCACATTGATCTTCAATTCTGTTCGTTTCTCAGTCGTAAACCCTTCAAAATTTCCTTCAGCAGGATGAATGCTTACCCGGTAGTTCTTTTTAGCGTCCAGCTCTGCTTCAATTTTGGTACGCACCACTTCTCCGAGTTGGTAGGCTTGTGTACGTCCATCGTCGTCGTATTCCACAAACGAATTCCTGCCCGAGGGATATAGTTCGTACATGCGCAACCCGGGATCTATCTCCGACACATTATTATGCGGATGGGTCATGGGGATAATGGCTCCGGAGCGCACAAAAACCGGCAATTTCCAGATGGGCGCTTCGAAATAGTTCAGAATCCGGTTGCCACTGTACTTTTCACCTGAGAAATAATCGTACCAGTCGCCTTCGGGAAGGTAGATACCATGGCGTATGTCATTTCCCTTTGCATCAGCCTTTGTATTTTGATAGATAGGTGCTACCAGAAAATCGGGTCCGTACATAAACTGGTACTGGGTACGCTTGCCCAACGTATACGTATTCGGGTAATTCAAAAACAGGGCCCTCACCATGGGCAACCCATCGATCGATTCGTGGGCTATACTGTAAGCATAAGGCATCAATTCGGCTTTCAGCTTCAGATAATGCCGGTTGATGGAAGCTGCTGGTTCGCCCAGAATATGAGGATATTTAGGATTCGAACCCCAACCATCCATATTCAATTGCGTGGGTGTAAAGGTTTTCCACTGAAAATCGCGGA
>CAZMDP010000542.1:1784-2574 GCA_964565015.1 uncultured Prolixibacteraceae bacterium
TATTTACGGCCATATGTTTGCCTCCGAAAATACCGTCCATATCTGAACTGATATTGGGATTTCCCGACAAACCCGATCCGATATAGGTCGGAATATGAAAACGAATGTACTCCCACTGTCCGCCCGTCTGGTCGCCCGACCAGATACCGGCATAGCGTTGCGTACCGGCCCAGCCATCGAGCGAAATTATAAAAGGACGGGCATCGTTGCCATAATAAGGCATAATATGACCCACATCGGCCACACCATTCAAACCAAATGAATAACCGGCTCCTACCCAGGCTACGTCGGTTTTCAACACCCGAACTCCGGCATCGCGCACTTCTTTCACAATGTCGCGCTGCAACAAGGCACTGATGCTATCCTTTGGATGTAAATCCGACTGAGTCCAAAGTCCTATTTCAACTCCATTCTTGTGCGCATAATCGGTAAGCGATTTTAAATTGGCGATATTGCCATCCAGTGTTTCGGTCTGACCGTAGCCTGCTCCGTAACCATCGTTGGGCAACAACCAGCCGAGTGGCATATCGTGGGCTTTGTACCTGTCGATCACCGCACGGGCCGAAAACTGATAGTTACCCGGCAATTCGCCATTCAGCGATTCTTTAATACCGCCATTATCTTTCTGACTTTCACGATAATATTTGCCATCTTCAAACAAAATACCGGTTGTATCCTGTTTCCAGTAGTCGCGGTTGTACGCGTTCAAATGGCCCTGGTAAAAACCAAACTTTGGCATCAGTTGCGGATTTCCTGTAAGTTGGTAAAAATCGTTGAGCAAGGCTACAGC
>CAZMDP010000543.1:0-2573 GCA_964565015.1 uncultured Prolixibacteraceae bacterium
TCATTCATCAGAAGGTAAACCAGTGAAATCGCCGCAAAAAAGGAATAGGGCAATAAAAACCATTTGGTTTTCAGAAAAAAATATTTTATCACGTCTTTCAAATCAGGGCAGATAAATTAAAGGCCTTGAAATTTATATGCGTATGTAAACCTGATGGTTTGATATTCCCAGTGCCGAAGCCCCACAATAAAATCGATTGAGGCTGCCGAATTAGGCCAGTCGTGCCTGAAATTAAGGGTAACTACCTGAGGCATGTCCCTGTTTTTCATGTACCCCGAATAACCTGAAAAACTTCCTGTGAACAACCAACCCATGTTTTGAAATTCTATCCCAACTCCATATAGTGGGGCATCATTCTGGAGATTATCCTCACTGTTGGTTTGCCAACTGTAAAATCCGAACGAGGCAAATGGACGGAAAATGGCAGTACGGCTTAAATCAATATCTTTTGAAAAACTAAAGTCGAAAAAATAGCCAGGGTTATCCGAAAATCGTGCGGCCCCATATCCTCCTCCCGAAGCAGTTCTCGAAACAAACCTGAACATGGTGTTCGGAAATGCACGGTTTCTGGAAATTTGTATAAGCGTACCAAAATATAGGTCGCCTTGCGCAACACCTTTTCCGTCGAAATCGCGCGAAAATCGTTCATCCCTGATTTCTTCGGTATAAGAATAATTCTCAACAATTACCCCATAAGCCTCAAAAGCAATTTTACCCTCGGCAAACGGAAGGTAAAGTTTTCCGGAGATATCCTGTGTAGGATCGCCCGGATGAAAATGCCGTGAAGCAGAAAATGCAATTTCACTTTCGAGAGGTATGTAACCCTTTTTTACTTCGGGAACAGGCAAGGCATTGGGCCCGAGATATCCCGGTGAAATAATTAACCACCTTTTCCACCCGGGCATGCCGGGTTTCCATTGGTGAAGTTCGTTCCACCACGAGTAATCATCGGTTTGCGCAGTTAACTGACTGGTAATTAAAATAAAATATACAACAAGATTTAGTGAGGTTAAAAATTTTCGTAATCCGTGTCCCTTATTTTTTCGATTCATAAATAAACCAAATCTTTTGTAGGAAATTAGGTTTCCCAAAAATTTAAAACTGACACAATGTCTGTATCAAATATATTTTTAAAAAACATTCAGAGATTCAGCTTTTGCCTGATATGAAGTGGAATTCCGTCTTTATGCAGCATGATGCTGATTGTTTTATACCTGAAATAGGGTTTTGAAGCATAAAAATATCCTTTCAGATGATTGTAATCGCCCCATGAGTTTTTTACTTTGTAAAAAAGATTTCCGTTCTGGTCGGTGGCTGTACCGATTATGTGCATACCATGATCGTCGGTTGTGGTGTAATTGTCGAAAGCCACCTGGCGGCGTTCCTGAGTAACTTCAATCTCAGGAACAGGCCCGGATATCCGGTAAAGTTCCTCTTCGCGCTGCCTTTCATTGAGCGATTCCCACCTCGTTATTTCCGCATCGGTCATATCTTCAACCCTTTTTTCAGGCATTATTGCAATTCCCCTGTTGCCCGACATAAAACCTTTTTCACTCACATCGGCCGCCCATCCTACAGTAAATCCGTTGTTGAGGGCAAAATCAATAATTTCTTCCAGTTCGTTGATCGGAACGTTATACACTTCGTCCCATGACCAATTATCGGGGATCTCAATAATAAACCTGGAATAAAAAGGATGGTGCGAGAATGAAGAGATTTCAACATAATCGTCCATGTTGAGGCCTACGAATTCTCTTGCAAAACTCATTGGGGTATAAGTTTTTCCCTTATAATCGAAACTTTGGGGTATTTCTCCCAGATATGAATCGAGGGTACTGATAATTGGTTCGGACCATACGGGTGATAATTTGCGGTTTGGATTTTTAATTACTGCATCCACCTGATTTTTAAGAATCTGGTCCAATTCGCCGTGAACATGCTTTTCTTCTCCATAATTCAAACCGCGATATATTTCTTCGGGAACTATCCCATATTTCCTGATCATATTGGTAACATCGTGAAACGCCCCACCTGGCGAAAAATTTGTATTACCATGCATCCTGACATATTTCAGCGCTTTTTCGAGGTATGTATGATATACAATGAACATGGGCGACAAATCAACTACAGGGCGCTTATTGCGGATCATTTCCGATTCGAGTAACGAAAGCCCGGCAAACGACCAGCAGGTTCCGGTCCGGTGCTGGTCTTTAACCGATGTTGCCGGAAGAATGATTTTGTCCTCAAACCTGAATCCTTCGTCTATTCCGGATTTTTCCTGAGCAAATATCGAGGGTGAAAAAACAGTTGTAAAAAACAATAATATAAACAACCTGAAATAGTTCATTTCGAAAAATAATGGTTACAAAGCGCCAAATATAGAAAAAAAAGTTTAGCCCCCCTGAAGTCATAATCATTTGTTCTTCAATAATCTGGCCGAATAAAGATTTTTTCCTGACATTACCTGGATAATGACTGATTGATAGTAAAAAAAACGTAAGAAACAAGTACAAAATTCATAAATTGTTTGTTATTTTATAGTTATTAAAAGCTTGACTTACCAAAGTTTTGAA
>CAZMDP010000544.1:0-2572 GCA_964565015.1 uncultured Prolixibacteraceae bacterium
ACACCCTCGAACTGAGGGACAGGGTGAATTTTAATTCAACAAATGCAGAAGTACTTGATGTGATCAGAAGCGAAGCCGATGCTGCTATCGACAATTCGTTCAACATTCTGCGTACCCGTATCGACCGTTTTGGTGTAGCCCAGCCCAATATTCAGCAATTGCAGACCAGGGGACGAATCCTGGTCGAACTGCCGGGTATTGATAACCCTGAGCGTGTCCGCAAACTTTTGCAGGGAACTGCCCAGCTCGAATTCTGGGAAACCTACGAGAACCAGGAAGTATATCCCTACCTGATGCAGGCAAACCAGAGGTTAAGGGAGATTACAGGCTCCACGGAACCATCTGCACCTGCCGATAACCAACCAGGAGCACAAATGACCGAAAGTACTGTGGCAGATACCACCAAAGCAGAAACTCCTTCATCGCTCCTCGATGAACTTAAGAGCGATACCACCGGAGTGGCTCCTGAAGGTGCCAACGACCTGGAAAACTTCAGGAAAGAATTTCCCTTGTTTGCTTTGTTAACACCGAGTACCGATCAGACAGGCAATCTTTTCCCCGGGCCTGTTGTGGGTGTTGCCCATGCCAGGGATACGGCCGAAGTAAACCGGATTCTTGCCCGCGAACAGATCAGGAATATTTTCCCAAGAAATATGATCTTCAGGTGGACAGCCAAACCAATTGATCAGGCAGGAACATTTTACAGGCTTATTGCCCTGAAGGTGACCACCCGCGATGGTCAGGCACCGTTGACAGGCGAGGTTATTACCGATGCACGTCAAGACTTCGACCAATTTGGCGGACGCCCCGAAGTGGCAATGGCGATGAACAGCGAAGGAGCCAAAACCTGGGCGCGTATGACCAAAGAAAATATCGGGAAATCGATTGCCATCGTGCTCGATGGTTATGTCCGTTCTTATCCAACCGTTCAGAATGAGATTACAGGAGGTAGGTCGAGCATTACCGGACTCGAAAATATTGAAGAGGCAAAAGACCTTGCCAACATCCTGAAATCGGGGAAAATGCCCGCCCCGGCCAGAATTATTCAGGAAGAAGTGGTTGGCCCATCGCTTGGTAAAGAAGCCATTTCGGCAGGGTTATATTCTTTCCTGATAGCGTTTATCGTTGTACTTCTTTACATGCTATTCTTCTACAGCAAGAAAGCGGGATTGGCTGCAAACTTTGCGCTGATTGCCAACATGTTCTTTATTGTGGGAATACTTGCATCTCTTGGGGCTGTTCTGACCCTGCCGGGCATTGCAGGTATCGTTCTTACCATAGGTATGTCGGTCGATGCCAACGTGCTTATTTATGAAAGGGTTCAGGAAGAGCTAAACGCGGGTAAAGGGCTCAAGCTGGCAATTTCCGATGGTTATAAAAATGCATATTCCGCCATTATCGACGGCCAGGTTACCACGTTGCTAACCGGTATAGTGCTCTATCTTTTCGGTTCTGGTCCGATAAAAGGTTTTGCCACTACACTTGTAATTGGTATCCTCACTTCATTGTTCAGTGCAATATTTATTACACGCCTCATTTTTGAATGGCAGTTGAAGCACAATCGCAATATTACCTTCACTTCGAAAATAACCAGCAACTGGTTGCAGAATACACATATTAAATTCCTCGAAAAAAGGAAAATCGCTTATATTATTTCCGGATCGCTGATTGTTATTTCCCTTCTTTCAATAGCTATCAGGGGCTTTAACTATGGGATCGACTTCAAAGGTGGCCGAACTTACACTGTCCGTTTCGATCAGGACGTAAGGGTGGCCGATATACAGTCATCGCTTGCGGCTGTTTATGGAACAGCACCCGAAGTGAAGACTTTTGGAGGAAATAACCAGGTTAGGATAACCACAACCTATAAGGTTGACGACATGAGCGATACGGTTGACGATGAAGTTGAAACCTTGCTCTATCAGGGATTGGTTAACGGCGGATTTCTCAATAATGTTTCATTCGACGATTTCTCGACCAACTATCGTATGAGTTCTCAAAAAGTAGGGCCAACCATCTCGTATGACATTAAGAAGGATGCTGTAATTGCAGTAATTTTCTCATTGATCATTATTTTCCTATATATCCTTGTGCGGTTCAGAAATTGGCAGTATGGTCTTGGCGCAGTGGCAGCACTTACCCACGACACCATTATTGTTTTGGGTATTTTCTCCCTGTTATACTCAATATTGCCTTTCTCGCTCGAAATCGACCAGGCATTTATTGCTGCAATCCTAACTGTAATGGGTTACTCAATAAACGACACAGTGGTTGTGTTCGACCGAATCCGTGAATACCTGAAACTTTATCCGAAACGTGATTCGGAACACACTATGGACCAGGCAATTAATGGCACGCTACGCCGTACTTTCAGTACGTCGCTTTCGACTTTTGTTGTATTGCTCGCAATTTTCCTTTTTGGAGGGGCAACCATCCGCGGGTTTACATTTGCATTGCTTGTGGGTATTTTGGTAGGTACATATTCCTCGATATTTGTAGCTACACCTATTGTTTACGATACCCAGATGAGGATACGCAGAGCGATCGAAAGAAAACAGAAATAACACGATTG
>CAZMDP010000545.1:0-2570 GCA_964565015.1 uncultured Prolixibacteraceae bacterium
AATTCAGATTGATGTACCGAAAATAGAAGTTAATTTTAAAGACATAGAGGTTCAACCCGAATTCAGAGAAGAGTGGGAAAAGTTTGGCATGTTCGATTTAAAAATGAAAAACCCGGAACCCACTTTCCGTGCCTATTCTATGGCCAACCACCCTGCCGAAGGCAACATAGTAATGCTGAATGTCAGGATTGCAACCCCACCATGGGATCGCGCCAACAACCGCTTTAAAAATGTAAATCCAGGCGTGTGCTCATCTTTCATATTCTCGCGCAAACCAGGTGATAAGGTAATGGTATCGGGTCCGTTTGGAGAGTTTTTCCTGAAGAACAACGACAACGAAATGATGTTTATCGGTGGTGGTGCCGGAATGGCGCCTATGCGGTCGCACCTCTTCCATTTGTTCCATACCTTAAAAGAAAGCAAAAAGAAGGTCACTTTCTGGTATGGTGCACGTTCGTGGCGCGAAGTATTCTATTATGAGCAATTCCGCGATATTGAAAAGAATTTCCCGAATTTCAGTTTTCACCTTGCCCTTTCAGAACCAAAACCTGAAGACAACTGGACTGGCCCAACTGGATTCATTCATCAGGTAATTTACGACCAGTACCTTACCAAGCACGAAGAGCCCGAAGAGATTGATTATTACCTCTGCGGGCCGCCCATGATGAACGATGCCGTACAGAAAATGCTATTCGACCTAGGGGTACCATCCGAAAATATAGCTTTCGATGATTTTGGAGGATAGTATTCGCAAAATAGTTATAGAAAGGGTTGCCAGGAATGCAGCCCTTTTTTATTTATGATGGCAAAACTTTGATTATAATACTAATTTGGCTATATTTAGCCTGACACATTTTAATAAAATCATGGAAAAATATTTAAATGCAGAGTTCTGGAGTGAAATAATCTCGAAGCTCGTAAAATGGTTGGTATTCGACTTCCCTGTGATTTTAATTATCCTGGCCATCATGTTTACTTTGATAAAAGTAAACCGGATGCTTTTCAGGCGTTTGAACCGGCTGCTGATCAGCAGGGCAAGGAAAGTTCATGATGAAGAATCGGTTGAGTCCGAAAAACGGATCAATACCCTTACCGGCATACTGAAAGGTATCGGGAAAATAATTATTTACATGATCTTTACCATGATCATTCTTCGCCGTCTCGGACTCGACATTGCACCGCTTATAGCGGGCGCCGGGATAATTGGTTTGGCCATTGGTTTTGGCGCTCAGGAGTTGGTGCGCGATTTTATTTCAGGCTTCTTTATGTTGCTCGAAAATCAGGTGCGTACGGGCGACGTTGTCAGGATTAACGGCACCGCCGGGCTGGTCGAACGGATTGAACTACGAACCATTACCCTGCGGGATGTCGATGGTATCGTGCACATCTTTCAGAATGGAAAAATCAATACCCTTTCAAATTTAACCAAAGAATGGTCGGCCATCACATTCGATATCGGTGTAGCCTACAAAGAAGATATCGACCACGTAATCGAAGTTATGAAAAAAGTTGGGAATGAATTGTTTGAAGATGAAACATTTAAGGAAGAAATTCTTGAGCCGATTGATATAATGGGACTTGATAAGTTTGAGAACAGTGCAGTCGTAATCAGAGCCCGGCTTAAGACAAAGCCAGGCAAACAATGGTTGACAGGCCGCGAATACCGGCGCAGGCTTAAAAAAGCTTTCGACAACGAGGGTATCGAAATACCGTTTCCACATACGACCATTTATTGGGGCGAAGAAATTAAACCCCTGAAATTAAAGGTCGAAAATCAAGCAAACTGAACCTTATGATGGCATAATAGATTAAATTTACCCAAATTTATCGAGATAAACAGAAACCTGATTGACCGGATGAAAAGGATTACGACATTTATAGAAGAAGTTGGCGGAATATCGACAGATGTTCAATATAAGATTTTTATATCGGTTGTAATTCTGTTGTTCCTTTCAGCAATCAGGTTGCTTATCCTAAGGATAGTGTGGCGAAACACCGATAATGTCAAAACCAGATATTTCTGGAAACACCTTTTTTCCTATATCATTCCGGTTGCAGCTATTTTAATGATTGGCATGGTATGGATTGATGCTTTCAGATATGTCGGTACATTTCTGGGTATCCTTTCGGCGGGTATAGCCATAGCGCTCAAAGACCTATTGGCGAATATTGCAGGATGGTTGTTTATTATTTTCAGAAAACCTTTTGTGGTAGGCGACCGGATACAAATCGGGCCGCACAAGGGAGATGTTATCGATATCCGCATTTATCAGTTTTCAATTCTCGAGATAGGGAACTGGGTCGATGCCGATCAAAGCACGGGTAGGGTAATTCATATTCCCAACGGAAAAGTGTTTATCGAACCACAGGCCAATTACACGCAGGGTTTCAGATATATATGGAACGAACTGGAGCTAAGGATTACATTTGAGAGCAATTGGGAAAAGGCAAAATCAATTGTTGAAACCATTGTTCATAAACAGGCAAAGGGTATATTGAAAGACGCCGAATACGAGTTAAAAGAAGCCAGTAAGATGTACATGATACACTATCATTACCTTACGCCGATT
>CAZMDP010000546.1:0-2567 GCA_964565015.1 uncultured Prolixibacteraceae bacterium
TTGTTGATACTGCCCTTAAATACAAATTACACATCATCATCAACATGCACCACCACGATGCTTTATTTGATAATGTTACAGGGCAGAAAGCCAGGTTTCTGGCCCAATGGAGGCAAATCGGGGAATTTTTTCAGTCATACTCCGATAGCCTGCTTTTTGAGGTACTTAACGAACCTCACGGCAACCTCACCCCTGAACTGTGGAACCAATATTTCGCCGAAGCATTGGCCGAAATAAGAAAAAGCAATCCTAACCGTGTTGTTTTGCTTGGAACGGCCGAATGGGGAGGACTTGGTGGGTTTATCCAAACTTCAGGTGCCTGACGATGAAAACCTGATATTGACCATTCATTATTACAATCCATTTCAGTTTACCCACCAGGGAGCCGAATGGTCGGGCGAGGAGGCGCAATCGTGGCTTGGCACCAAATGGCTCGATACGGAAGCCGACCGCGAAGTAATTCAGAACGAATTCAAAGCTGCACAAACTTTTGCCCAAGCGCACAACCTGCCTGTACATATCGGAGAATTTGGGGCCTACAGTAAGGCCGACATTGCTTCGAGGGTGCGGTGGACCACCTATCTTTCCCGTTGGTTCGAGGAACAGGGCTACAGCTGGGCCTATTGGGAATTCAGTGCCGGATTTGGTATTTACAACCCTTCAACAAAAAAGATACTGGAACCCCTGACCAATGCACTGCTGCACAACCCAATTCCCGAACCTGCCAGGGTAGAAGCAACCCCGGTTTATACCAGCAATTTTACTGCAAGTAACGATGGATGGAACCTTCAGATTAATACGGGAAGCGGGGCGACGGGTTCAATGGTCCGTTCGGGGGGTAAACTCAACATTAACATTACAAACGGAGGAACTCAGGGCTGGCATGTTCAGCTGGTGAGGGGCAACATTGCTTTACAAATAGGTAAAACTTACCGGGTTTCCTTCAGGGCATCTGCCGCCACTCCCCGGTCGTTTACTGCCTATACGGGAAAATCCAGCGATCCATGGAATTCGTACAGCGGATACAACTCATTTTTTGTTACCTCTGAGGAAGACAGGTTCAGTTATGTGTTTACACCCACCGTCAACGATGCAGCAGCCCGCATGGTTTTCGATCTTGGAAATGTATCTTCAGGGATGAGCTTATGGGATATCAGAATAGAATCCATCGTAATTATTCCGACAAACGTTTCGGTATCCGCAAAGCCGCAATTTTCGTTCTACCCTAATCCGGTTAAAAATGAACTGTTTGTGGAAAATACCGCCGGTTTCAGAACAGCCGAAATCTATTTATTGAATGGGGCAAAGGTTTTAACAGTAAATATCTACGATGGATTGAACCAAATAAACCTGAGCGGATTGCCTTCGGGGTTTTATACGGTGCGTTTTACTGGTGAGAACGCAGCAGCATCGGCCAAAATTATTAAAAAGTAACCCTATAATATCGTTAATTTTAATACTAAATTGTCTGTTGAATTACCCCGGTTTACCATTAAGGGCTATTTTTGCAAAAAAATATCCATTATGGAAATACAAGTAAACCCACGTGCAAAAGCATTGATTTTCGACCTCGACGGAACCCTTTCCGATTCGTTACCGGTGCATATAGCTACCTGGAATTCGCTTGGTGAAACGTTTGGGTTTATTTTCGAAAACCATATTTTGCACGAAATGACAGGCATGCCCACCATTGCTTTTGCCAAACGACTCGTGGATGAAAACAACCTGGCAATTTCGCCCGAAGAGTTGGTAAAACACAAACAAACTGCTTTCTGGAATTCGGTAGGTCTGCTCAAACCGATTGACCTGGTGGTTGATATTGTGAAAAAATATCATGGAAAGCTGCCTATGTCGGTCGGGACCGGTGCCAGTTACCGTAGTGCAATGATCCAACTCGATACTTTGGGATTGACAAAATATTTCGATGCCGTTGTAACAGCCGACGATGTGACCAAACACAAACCATTTCCTGATACTTTCCTGAAATGTGCTGAACTGATGGGCGTTGAGCCGGAATACTGCCAGGTATTCGAAGACGGCATTTTAGGTATGCAGGCTGCCCGAACAGCTGGAATGATGCTCACTGATGTTAGGCCTTATATAAACTACGGCGAATGGGCCCTTTCCTGATTGCTTTAAATTCGGTACTTCCCCTCTTTCTGGTCATTATGGCCGGTACTCTGTTTTCGC
The DNA here is from genome assembly GCA_964565015.1 of uncultured Prolixibacteraceae bacterium. Lineage (GTDB taxonomy): Bacteria > Bacteroidota > Bacteroidia > Bacteroidales > Prolixibacteraceae > UBA1413. The sequence continues at coordinate 2,191 of CAZMDP010000546.1, forward strand.
GTTCCAAAGTGGCGTCCCATCAGTGGATTGATATCCTGAACAAATATGCCCTCTGGATTGGGTTGCCAGCTCTTGTGGTAAACGGAATGCTGAAACTTGAAGGTATCGACAGGGCTGTGGTCGAAGTTATGGTTTACAATTCACTTTTTATTGTTTCCTGTATTTTGCTGGCCTACCCCGTAAAAGCAATTTTTGGTTTCAGCAACCAGCGCAGACAGGCGCTCTTCTTCGTATTTGCTTACGGAAATGTTGCCTATCTGGGTATTCCGGTTTTACAGAATCTGATTGGTGAAGATGTATTGCCAATAGCTTCTGTTCTGGCCGCATTATATGTTTTCTGGTTACTAACGCTGGCACTTGTACTGGTCGAAGTACAT
>CAZMDP010000547.1:0-2561 GCA_964565015.1 uncultured Prolixibacteraceae bacterium
GCGAAAGCCAGTGAAGGGGAAACTGTGGTGTGTTTTTGCAAGGTATATACGAAGTTCAAATTCTCGACAATTACAATAACCGGACCTATCGAAACGGACAGGCCGGAAGTATTTACAAACAGCACCCTCCGCTTGTAAATGCATGTAAAGCGCCCGGCGAATGGCAAACCTACGATATAATTTACACAGCCCCTGTATTTAAGTCGGATGGAACCTATTTTGTCCCCCCACGAATTACGGTTTTGCATAATGGGGTGGTTGTGCAGAATGCTGCCGAGGTTCGTGGCCCAACCGTTTATATTGGCGTGCCCGAATATTTTGTAAAACCACATGGTAAAGGCCCGATTTCTTTGCAGGATCACGGCGACCTGGTAAGTTTCCGAAATATCTGGATAAGGGAGTTATAATTCATAAAGCCGATAGGTAAGTGGATCGTCCGGAGTATTTTAAACGTTCCGGACGATTTTTTTTTCCTATCAGTTGAGGGTTAAAGGTATTTTCATTTTATTTACTGGTTTTGTTTCGGGGATAGTTAAGAATGTCAACAAATTGATTTTCAATTTCGGAATCTTTTTATTTTATGGAAACTGGTCATCGTTTGAAATTTATTGTCGCATTATCAGAACATCGATTTCTGGGATGGATATTTGTACCCTATCTGGTCGAAAAACTGACTGCATATTATTCGATCCGCACCATAGTAAGGTTTTCCGAAATGGAGAAGATTGATTATAACTTCAGCAAAGAGGAAAAGGAAATTGTTCGCCTTACCAGCAAATATGCCGATTCAAAACTTTCCGCAAAATTTTCGAGGACGCTCAATAGCAGCGAGTTTTATAGTCAGGCTTCAAAAGAATACATAGAACAGCATGTATTGCCTTATGTTTCGAAACAGATGTACCCGGTTGCCTTATTGGTCATGAAAAGTAAAATCCCTGTGTTCGAAAAAGAGGCAAACTACTCAAACCTTTATGATGAAGATATCATTCGTGTTTCTGACCATTTTGCTGTTGGAAAATTTTCGTTTGAGAGAAATGATGAAGGGATTAAATATCAGGTAAAGTTATACCAGGATGGTGAGTTTATTCCCTTAATCAACAGGAAAGTGAAAATTATTACCCACGATCCTTGTGTGATGGTTGCCCGCGACCGAATGTTGGTATTCGAAGATTTGGACTCGAAAAAAGTTCAGCCTTTCCTCGAGCGGGAGTATATACGCGTTCCGCGAAACCTTGAATCGAAATACTTCACAAATTTTGTGATGAATATGGTGCGAAACCATGATATTGAAGCCTCAGGTTTTTCGGTGATCGACATAAATGATGAAAAAGGGGCAATTCTTAGTCTCGAGAAAAACATTAAAGGTAATCCTGTATTGGTATTAAAACTCAGATATGGGCAGAAGGAAATCTTAATTAACGACGAACGTGAAGTGCTTGTTACCCTACTCCAAAAAGATGATAATTATACTTTTTACAGGTATAAAAGGGATAGAAAATGGGAAGCCTCACTGATAAATTTCCTTAAAGATAATGGGTTAAAAGAAGAAGCCGGCGGTTTTACGTTGCCAAATGTATCGCTAATGGTTGAAGAGAGCGCATTATATGCGCTTGTGAATTGGTTATCGGTCAATCATGATAAAATTGCGGAAATGGGTATATCAATCCGTCAGGTATTTTTCAGTAAAAGTTATTTTACAGGCAAGAAAAACCTGACTTTTGAAATGAAACAAAACCGCGATTGGTTCGATTTATACGCCATTGTAACTATAGGAGAGTATCGATTTCCATTTATCAAACTTAAAAAGTATATCCTGAACGGAATCAGGGAATTTGAACTTCCTAACGGACAAATTGCCATACTCCCCGAAGAATGGTTTGAGCGCTATATACAGTTATTTCAACTTGGCAGGATCGATGGTGAAAGGCTTTTGTTCGGGAAATATTTTTATAATTTATTACGACATAGGGTTCCGGGCCATATTCCCGAAGTTTTGCAAAAACTGGAGAAAGAGCTGGGCGCCTCAAAAAAAGTTTCTATACCGTCTGACCTGAATGCAACTTTACGGCCATATCAGGTAAAAGGGTTTAGCTGGATGTATGCATTGGTAAAGAATAACCTTGGAGGCTGCCTGGCCGACGATATGGGTCTTGGTAAAACCTTGCAGACTCTGGCTCTTCTATTAAAGCTGAAAAAAAAGCCATCCCATGATTTGGAGTTGGCTCCACACGGAAAAGATGGTCAGCTTTCATTGTTTGCACCGCAAACGGAAGTCAAGGAAATTCAACCTGCATCGCTGATTGTGGTTCCAACCTCTTTGGTGCACAATTGGCTGAATGAAATCAGAAAATTTGCGCCTACGCTCAGTGTATATGTACATACCGGTGCCCAACGTACCAGGAACGGTGATATCCAGGAATTAATAAACAGATACGATATCATTATTACCACTTATGACACCCTCCGAAATGATCTTGAATTCTTAGGGCAGCATGAGTTTTTTATGGACATCTTAGACGAGTGTCAGTACATTAAAAAAAAAGATTCAAAAACATTAGATT
>CAZMDP010000548.1:0-2560 GCA_964565015.1 uncultured Prolixibacteraceae bacterium
TGGGTATCGGGCCAGATGTGCAGTTCTTTTGGTGCAGTGATTACGTTGTATGCCGAATACATCGAAGTGGGCGGGCAAACATTATCGTTGTAACCCCAGCTGTACCAACCCGGAACTTGCACAAACCTTGCGAAATTCACAACGTCGTAATATTTCGAAACCTCAATTTTTTCAGGTTTGTTGGTAAATTCGTTCCTGAACAGATGGGGCCATCCTCCAGCCCGGCCATGCAAGTATCCTGTTACATCCGACAAAGCAGGGTAAAAAGCCGACAAATATTTTACCCTTTTATCGAGTGAAGCGGTAATAATTGCCAGTGCCCCACCCTGGCTCCCCCCCTGAACTACAAGGTTCTGACCGTCATATTCCTCGAGGCCTGTAATAAAATCGACAGCCCTGACACAACCAAGGTAAACACGTTTATAGTAATATGCGTTGCGGTCGTCCATATTTATTGACCAATAATCGCGTATGGGCCCGGCCGACATATCGTTGTAGAAAGATACCGGTAAATTAACGGGAACACCATGAATACCAATCTGAAACGTTATAATTCCCCGTGAGGCGTTGTTCACATCGCCCTCGTATGGCCTAACCCCAGCCCCCGGAACATTCAGGATTGCAGGGTATTTCCCGGGTGCTTTGGGTTTACAAAGTATCCCGTAAATTTTACCATTCAGGTTATCGAGCCGCACATGGTAAACATCAACTTTATCGGTGCAACGTTCTGGCAGCAAGGTAAGAACCGGTGCAACCGGAACCTTCTTTAAATCATCGAGTGCCTTATCCCAGAATTCTTTAAAATCGGGTGGAAGCGTTGTTGTAGGTTTGATCTCATCGGGCGAGAAGCCACAAGTGGCATATGCTGAATACTTTTTACCATCGACTTCGACTGATGCAGTAAACCGGTAAAATCCGGGCGTTTTAACGGTTGGCAATTTATACGAAAAAGATCCATCCTTTAACACCTGTGAACCGGTTTTGTCAGGCTTCATCAATTCGGGGCCGTGTTCATAATTCAGCGTAATCCCCTTTATGGGAACATTATTTTTATAAACCGTGACGAGAACCTGTGCTTGTTCTCCTGTTTTATACGTCCAGTCTGTTTTATCGGGCGTTACCACAACCTGCACAACTTCGCGGGCAGGTTGTGCAACAACGCCTTGAAAAACCGAACAAAGCCAAACCAGTAATAATACCGGCAACAAAATTCTATTGAACTTCATAAACCAATTAATACTTAAAAACTTTATCACCGGCCATAATTTGCCTGGCAACCGGGTCGAAACGCACGGGTAAACCAGTTCTGAAAGCGGCATTTGCCATCGAACAGGCAACGGTATGGTTGTATCCAGCCTCAACCGGGGCATTGGTTTCTTTACGCGACCTTACACATTCCATCCAGTTGAGCATGTGTGCCGAAGTTTGCGGATCGCCGCTTGTATTTGCAGCCGTAGCCATCTGAACTTTAGGAAGCTCAAACGGTTCGAGCAGATTTGCCTTCATATTCATGGCAGCAGCTTCACGTTCGCGAAGTCCGCCTTCCGGGGTCACCTGGTTGGTATCGAGGTTGAGCATACCCCCGTTCGAATAGTAAAGTTCTTTGGTTCCACCTGCCGAGTTGCTGAACCGCGATGAGTACACCACCTGGAAACCTTTCGACTTATCGTTGATGGGACCGTAATCGAATACAGCTGTTAAGGTATCGGCATTGGTACGCCCGTCTTTCCATTGGTAAATTCCTCCGTTAGCCACTACGCTGCGCGGATACGGCAAATCGGTAAACCAATGGACCGTGTCGATCTGATGGCACATCCATTGCCCGGGAATTCCTGAGCTATATGGCCAGAATAAGCGGTATTCGAGATATTTGCGCGGGTCCCAGGGTTCGAAGGGACGGTTCATCAGGTAACGTTTCCAATCCGTATCACTTTCTTTGATTGTCGAAGTTAGTGCAGGACGGCGCCAGCGACCGGGTTGGTTTACGTTCCAGGTCATCTCAACCATTACAATATCGCCGAATTTTCCCGATTTGATATAATCGTTGGCGGCATGGTAGTTTGCCGCACTGCGACGTTGCGAACCTATCTGGACAATAATTTTCGATTTTTTTACAGCATCGAGTGCTGCATTGGCGTCGTCCATGGTTTCGGCAAAAGGTTTTTCGCAGTAAGCATCTTTACCGGCATTGCATGCCTCAACCAGGTGAAGGGCATGCTGAAAATCGGCGGTACTGATGATAACGGCATCAATATCTTTGCGCTCGTATAATTCTTCGTTGTTACGGCATAAAGCAACATCCCACCCCGATTTCTCCTTGATAAAAGCCTTTCCTTCATCACGGCGGCGGTTCCAAATATCTGACAGGGCTACCATTTCGAAGTTCAATGTCTTCGAATGGTCGAGGAAGCAAGGCAGCAATGATTGCATAAACCGATCGGAGAAGCCTACCACCCCAACGCGGACTTTTGAATTTGCGCCCATGATGTTGCCATAACTTTTTGCGCTGAACCCCATAGCAGCGCCCCCGAAGGCAACACCGGCCGAGCCAATTGCAGCC
>CAZMDP010000549.1:0-2557 GCA_964565015.1 uncultured Prolixibacteraceae bacterium
GGCAATTTATGGATATGATGGGGGCATCTTATCTGATGGCCCACGGTATGGGTATTACGGTTTCCGATGCAGAAACGATGGTTGAGTTTCCTTCAACCGGAGAATATAACGTTTATGTACCGACTTTTAACTCGACTTCGCCCTGGATCCGATCCCTTTCTGGTGTTTCTATTCGCGCAACATCGACAACCTGTTTATGGCAGGGCGTAACATCAGTGTTACACATGTAGCTCTGGGTACTGTCAGGGTGATGCGCACAACCGGAATGATGGGTGAAGTTGTTGGGATGTCGGCATCGGTTGCTTCAAAACATTCAGCTACACCACGCGGAGTTTACCAGAACCATCTGGACGAATTAAAAACCCTGATGAACAAGGGAGTTGGAAAATATAACGCTGAGGATATCCAGAATTACAATCTGGGTGGAACACTGGGGCCTAAAAAATAAGTTTTATCATTCTGCCAACAGCCGGTCATCAATCATCCTGTTGTTGTATTGCTGAATTAAAGCTTTTAGGAATTTTTCCATATTTTCTGCTTCGGAAGCCTCATTTAAAATGTTTTTTTCCAACAATGGATCGGTTTCATATGAAAATATCCCAATTGTTTTTTCTCCGTCAGAAAAGAGCAGATTATCTTTATAAATCAACTGATAAACCGAATTGGTGTAGGTTATTGCAAAATCGGGCGTTTCTTCGTCGAATAGGCTTTTCCCGAATCCAACAAACGGCCTGTCAAAATTCAGGTAATCCAAAACGGTTGGTAGAATATCGATGTGCTGTGCCGGGCGATTGCTTTCTCCTTTCAGGTCACCTTTAGGGCTGTAGAAAACGATGGGTACTGCAAAACCTCCGATACTTGTATTATATTCGGCATACGACGAATGGAACGGATGATCGGCCGTGATTACGAACAGGGTGTTTTCGAACCAGGGCATTTTAGCGGCAGCGTCGAAAAACTTACGCAGTGCATAATCGGTATAGCCAATGCATGGGTGGATGGGGTGTGTGCCTTCCGGAAATTTTCCTTTATACATTTCGGGAACCTTAAACGGATGGTGCGAAGTAACCGAAAACATTGACGTAAAAAACGGCTGGGGAAACCCATTGATCGATTGGACAAAAAACTGAAAGAATTCCTCATCCCAGATGCCCCACATGCCATCAAAATCTTTGTTGTTGCCATATTCGGTCATCCCGTAATAATGGTCAAACCCGGCAATCCGTGTAAAAGCAAGGTGGCCCATCGACCCGTTTGGCGCTCCGTGAAAAAATGAAGTATGGTACCCTTTCGGTTTGAGCAAGGTGGCAAAGCTGTTGATTTTATTGGTTGAATAATGTGAAGTTATGTAGGGTTCCACCATCATCGGAATGGATGAAAGTACAGAGGGGAGCGCATCAATTGACTTGCGACCGTTCGAAAATGAGTATCTGAACATGAGGCTATGCTCAATCAACGAATCGAGAAAAGGAGTATAACCCTGGTATCCGTTTGCTTTCAGGTGTGGGTTATATTTCCCGATATATTCACGTCCGAAACTTTCGAGAATGATTACCACTACGTTCATCGGGCGGAATCCCTCAGTGGGGTTCGGACGGTGAATCGGTGTATAGGTTTTTTCCAGTTCATTTTCATCGTCAAAATAACCGATCCGTGGGAAAGGTTTTATTTCCAGCGTTTTATAGATTGAAAATGGTGTGTTGAGCACAATGGCCACTTCAAGGGGTTTGTTTACAAACTCACCTGCATTGCTCAAGGTTATCGGACGGGTGCTGTGTCTGAACCCTCCCCGGAGCCCTCCAACTATTAGGCCGGAGAGTAACACCAACAAAATCAGGCCATTAAATGTATAAACGATTTGGTACCATAGACCTTTGGGTTGCCTGATGATTTTTGCTTTCCGGTAGGAGAGTATGAGAACTATAGATAAAATTATCCACATCAATGGCACATACCAATAATCGATTACAAATTGAGGCAAAAGCGATCCGAAATTGGTCTCGTGCTGAAATTCCCTGAAAATACTTGCGGTAGTCCGTCGCAGGGTAAAACGAAAATAAACCAGGTCGATACAATTTGCAGCAATTGCAACACTATTGGTAACATAAAACAGATATTTCAGAAAAGTTTGATAATAATTATTATACCGGAAAGTAAACGGAAGGAACATCAGTAACAAGTAGAGCAGGTTTGTATATAAAATACTGAGGGTGTCAAACTTTAAGCCTCCAAGAAGCATCCTGAAAAAGTGGAAGAAACTAACTTCGGGAAAATACCTGATGTTAAACAGATAAAAAACAATCCGGCACACAGTGAATAGACCATAAACAACCAGCACGTTCAGTATAGTGGTAACATAGATGTTACCCCTGAATTGGATATTTCTGAAATACTCTTTTATCGCCGAAAGCATAAATAATTTTTAAAACCGGCAAAATTAGATAAAATTCAAATTTTGGGAGAGTACCGTTAAAGGGAAAAACTTAAAACACCCTGGTTCCGAAAACAAACCGTTGGCTCCACCAGGGGTTGTCCAAGGGGGAAATTATTACACCTG
>CAZMDP010000550.1:0-2549 GCA_964565015.1 uncultured Prolixibacteraceae bacterium
TAACTCTTTTCATCCTGCTCATAGGTTTTAATCTGATGGCCGGTTCGCAAGAGCAGGTCACTCATATTGAAGGACTTTTCTACCTCGACCATACCCCGGTTTCCATCGAAATCAGGGATAGAAAAATCCATAATATCATCAGGTTGAAGTCGCTGCCCGAAAATTTTCCGAAACACTATATCGCGCCAGGCTTTATCGATAACCAGGTGAACGGTTATGCCGGTGTGTCGTTCGCTTTCGGAGGCGGCGAACTCACGGTTGACGGGGTAATTAAAGCCACCGAAGCGCTCTGGAAAGAAGGGGTAACAACCTATCTTCCAACGCTTACAACCAACGATAAGGAGATTCTGAAACGTAACTTCGGCATACTTGCAGAGGCCATGCAAGATCAAAGAACCATGGGTTCCATTCCCGGTTTTCATCTTGAGGGGCCGTTTATTTCACCCGAAGATGGCTGGCGGGGCGCACATCCTTTGCAAAATGTCCGCAAACCCGATTGGGAAGAGTTTATGGAGTACTATAATGCATCGGGCGAAAAAATTCTTCAAATAACCCTTGCTCCCGAAACCGAAGGAGCCCTCGATTTTATTACCCGTTGCCGCGAGAAAAATATTGTGGTTGCACTTGGACACCATAATGCTTCTGCTGAAATTATTACAGCAGCTATAGACAGAGGTGCGCAGATAGCCACCCATCTTGGCAACGGAGCCGCAAATACCATCAACCGCCACCGGAACCCTTTCTGGCCACAACTGGCCGACGACCGACTGATGATCAGTATTATTGCCGATGGTTTTCACCTGCTTCCGGAGCAGATAAAGGTGTTTACAAAAGCTAAGGGATACGGTAATACCATTCTTACGTCGGACGTTACCGGATTTGCCGGATTACCTCCCGGAATTTTTACTACTTCCGAAGGGGTTACCATTGAGTTGACACCCGAAGGAATGCTCCGATATCCCGAACAGAATGTTTTATATGGGTCGGCAGCACCCATTAAAAAAGGGGTGGGACATGTCATCAAAGTTACGGGATGTAGTCTTGCCGATGCCATAAAAATGGCGGCAACCAACCCGGCACGGCTTTATGGTTTTTCCGATCGCGGTGAAATTGCCCCCGGCAAAAGGGCCGACCTTATCCTGTTCAAAATTGAAGATTCTCAGGTCAAAATCATGAAAACCGTTGTTGAAGGGAAATTAGTTTACGAATTAAAACCATAATACAATGACTCAAAAATCGAAAAACAAATTGCTGTTAGCCCTCAGCGCCGTTGGCCCCGGATTATTTCTCATAGGTTATAATATAGGCACCGGCAGTGTAACTACCATGGCCAAAACAGGAGCCGAACACGGGATGCACCTTTTCTGGGCGCTGGTGCTTTCGTGTATCTTTACGTTTATCCTTATGGTTGCTTACGGAAAAGTAACCCTTGTCAGTGGAAAAACTGCGCTGAACAATATCAAGCACGAATTTAAATATGGCTGGCTTTTGGCCTTATATATTCTGGCTGCACTTATTATTGGCGAGTTATTGGCATTGATGGGCGTTATGGGCATCGTAGCCGACCTGACACAGGAAGGAATACGCCTGATGTTTAACGATACGGTTGTTCACCGGGGATGGATAATACTTTTTTATGCCGTTTCGCTCTATCTTCTACTCTGGTTCGGCCGCTACAAAACTTTCGAAAAAGTTCTCACCGTGTTTGTGATACTGATGGGTTTGTCGTTTCTGGTGGTTTTTTTCCTGGTAAAACCCGATTTTTCTGCCGTAGTGGCCGGATTGATCCCCGGAATACCCAAAACTCCCGGAGCTATGGGGCTGGTAGCCGCTATTGCAGGAACTACCTGTTCGGCTGCGGTATTTATTATGCGAAGTACCGTAGTGGCCGAAAAAGGATGGACAGTTGATAACCTGAAAACCGAAAGAAAGGATGCTTTTGTTTCGGCTTCCATGATGTTGTTCCTGAGTGCCGTGATAATGGCAGTAGCTGCAGGAACCCTGAATGTGATGGGGCTAAAACTCGAGAATACGGTCGAAATGATCCATCTTTTTGAACCTATCGGCGGTAAGATAGCCGCATTCATTCTGATATTGGGCATTGTGGGCGCGGGCTTGTCCACCATTTTCCCCATTGTACTCATCGCTCCCTGGCTGATTGCCGACTATACAGGCAAACCGCGCAATATTCATTCGGCTCAATCGCGCTGGCTGATATTAATTGCCATGATGTTTGCTTTCGGCAGTATTGTGCTGAAACAACGTCCGCCTGCATTGATGATTTTTTCACAGGCTTTCCAGGCATGTATCCTTCCGGCGGTAGCCATCCCAGTTTTACTATTGATAAACCGGGTTAAACTCATGAATATACATAAGGCAAGTCTTCGCGAAAATATCGGAATATGGGCTGTAATCCTGTTTTCGTTTGTTACTACCTGGTTTGCCATTGCAGAGTTGTTATAGTAATTGACACAAAACAAAATGATTCAAGACACAGGATAAAAATCCTGATATTAGATACTTTAAGTCCTAATACTTTTAATCTTGAT
>CAZMDP010000551.1:0-2538 GCA_964565015.1 uncultured Prolixibacteraceae bacterium
ATAGTTTGAAGAACGATATCATCACAAAAGAACAAAAACAAACCGCCCGGTTTGCAAGGGCATTAGGTCACCCTGTCAGGATTTATATTCTGGAATACCTCTCGCGGCAAACATGTTGCTACAGTGGCGACCTTTCGGAAATACTCCCCATTGCCAAATCAACACTATCTCAGCATCTTAAGGAATTGAAAAAAGCCGGACTTATTCAGGGTGAAATTGAGGCCCCCCGGATTAAATACTGCATAAACCGCGAAAACTGGGAACTTGCAAAAAAAATGGTATCCATGATTTTTAATGATTAGTTTTTTTCTACCTTTGTTCGTACTTTTACGAACAATAATCTATCAAAATGGAAATTAAAATTTTAGGAACCGGATGCGCGAAATGCAAAAATCTGGAAAAGCTAACTCGCGAAGCTGTTGAAAAATCAGGCGTTGATGCACAGGTAACCAAAGTAGAGGATATTATGGACATCATGTCCTATGGAATTTTGGCAACACCTGCACTCGTGATCGACGGAAAGGTTGTTGTTAAAGGACGTGTACCTTCGCTCGACGAGATCATTAAATTAATTAGCGACTGAAATTTCTTTTAAGAATAATCCTTTTTATAAACATTTAAAATACTTCATCATGAAAAAGTTAGCATACATTTTAATCCTCATGGTAATTATGCCGGCTTTATCGGCAACAGCTCAGAATAAGGAATCGAAAGTTGAAGCTTACTATTTTCACAATACACGTAGGTGTATGACATGTAACACCGTCGAGAAAGTAACCAAAGAATCGCTGAAAGAGCTTTATGGCGATAAAATCGTTTTAAAATCGTTAGTATTCGAAGACCCTACAAACAAAGCCCTGGTCGAAAAGTACAAAGTTGAAGGTCAATCGTTATTTTTCGTGAAAGGCGATAAAAAAGTGGATATCACCAACGATGCGTTTTTAAATGCAGTAAGGCGTCCCGAAAAATTGAAGGAGAAAATACAGGAAACGGTTGCTTCATTAAACTGAAGTGCACTTTTCCGGTTCAACTTCAACCGAATATTTTAATGTAAACTTCAATAAACCCTCAAAATAGATTTACTGAATTGTCCGATTCAATCAAAATTGCTATCTTGTTGCGTTAAATTGCAAGTATTATGAAAACACCATCCATAGGTTTTATCGGAGGAGGCAGGATAACCAGGATACTGCTTCAGGCATTTGCCAATAAAAAAATTAACCTGGTACAAGCCACGGTATTTGATATTAATAGTGAAGTTACCGAAAAACTCCAGAAACGTTTCCCCGATATCCATATCGGTACGCTTGAAGAAGCAGCCTCTAAGGCTATTGTTATTATCTGCCTTCACCCACCTGCAATTATGGATACCCTCGACAAAATTGCACCGATTGTTACCGGAAAAACTATACTGGGTTCGCTTGCACCAAAAATCAACAGTGAAAAGGTACTTTCGAAACTGCCGCAAATCACAAAATTTGTGCGAATGATCCCCAATGCCACTTCCATCATAAATGAGGGCTATAACCCAATATGGTTTACACCCGACTTCCCATCTGACGAAAAGGAAATAATCTTTCAGATGCTCGATTTTCTGGGAACGACCCTTGAAGTGGAAGAAAAGGAATTGGAGGCATACGCAGTTATTTCGGCTATGGCACCCACCTATTTCTGGTTTCAGTGGAAAAAACTCGCCGAATTAGGTCAACAGTTTGGACTTGACAGACGCCATGCCAACGAAGCAGTTTTACAGGCAATGTACGGTGCCCTCGAAACCTATTTCAATTCGAATATACCGCCCGAAGAAGTGATGGACCTTATACCGGTTAAGCCCATTGGGGAGCACGAAAAAGAGATTGAAGCTATTTATGAGCAAAAACTTATTGAACTCTATCAGAAGATTAAGGCTTAAAAAACATCTGAATATCTTAAACCGGATTCATAAAAATCCGGTTTTTTTATTGATATCTTTTCAGGTTATTTCTGAACCGCCTGTAAAACAATATGGCAGCCGAACAAAGTCCGAGAAGAAAACCGTACCAAATCCCTTCGGCGCCGGCATGGAGAGGAAACGCAAACAACCAACTTGTTGGCAGGCCTATTCCGAGATAAGCCAGGAAAGCAATCATCATTGGACTTTTTACATCGGCCATGCCACGCAGGTTACCGAGCATAACTACCTGTAAACCATCGAATACCTGAAAAAAAGCAGCAATTATAAGTAACCGTGCTGCAATTTCGATAACCTGCGGATCGGTGGTGAAAATGAATGGTAAAAAATTCCTGAAAAGAATAAATGCAATCCCCATGAGCGACATAAATGCCAGTACCAGGTGGGCCGAAGCATAGGCCGCCATCCGCATGGCCACAAAATTGCGTTCACCAATCTGGTGACTTACCCTGATGGTACTAGCCGAAGATATACCCAACGAAATCATATAGGTTGATGACGCCAATCCAATGGCAACCTGGGGAGCGGCCAGTGGCACTTCGCCGAGCCAGCCCATCATAACTGCCCCAATACTGAACGAAGTCATT
>CAZMDP010000552.1:0-2535 GCA_964565015.1 uncultured Prolixibacteraceae bacterium
GCCTTTGCCGAGGTGGGCGCCTTCAATTATCCCCGGAATATCGGCCATAACAAACGATTGACGGTCGCGGTAGCTCACAATTCCAAGGTTGGGTACCAGGGTTGTAAACGGATAATCGGCAATTTCGGGTTTGGCAGCCGACACAGTTGCCAGGAGTGTTGATTTTCCGGCATTCGGAAATCCAACCAGCCCGACATCGGCAAGGACTTTAAGTTCGAGGATTACCCATCCTTCAATTCCCGGCTCTCCGGGCTGTGCGTAACGAGGGGTCTGATTGGTAGCCGATTTGAAATGAGTATTGCCAAGTCCGCCCCGGCCGCCCTGCATAAGAATTTTTGTTTCCTGGTCCTGGGTGATTTCCATCAGAAATTCACCCGATTCGGCATCGCGGACAACCGTACCGAGGGGAACTTCAATAATCTTGTCATCGCCACTGGCGCCAAAACTGCATTGTTTTCCGCCGGGTTCGCCATGGCCTGCCTTAATGTGCCTTTTGTATTTTAAATGGAGCAGCGTCCACATATGTGCGTTTCCCTTGAGGATAATATGGCCACCCCTGCCACCGTCGCCACCATCGGGGCCGCCTTTGGGCACAAATTTCTCGCGCCGCAAATGAGCTGAACCAGCTCCGCCATTCCCCGATTGGCAAAATATTTTAACGTAATCGACAAAGTTGCTTTCGGCCATAATTTATTTACCGTAAATTCTTTTTATTCCTCAAGTTTTACCGGAGGAGTCAGAGTTTATCAACCGTTTCTTTTAATCTTTCGGCTATTTCGGCAATTGTGCCCATTCCGTTGATGCTGTAATATTTTCCCTGTGCATTGTAATACTCTGCAAGGGGGGCAGTCTTTGCTCTGTAAACATCAATCCGGTTTTTGATGACATTAATGTCCTGGTCATCCGACCTACCCGAAATCTGGCCCCGCTTCATAAGCCTTTCAATAAGCTCCTGCTCTTCAACTTCGAGCGATAACATACCCGAAATTGGGGTATTGTTCTGGTTCAGTAGTTCATCGAGAGCTTTTGCCTGAGCAACTGTGCGCGGGAAACCGTCGAAAATGATTCCTTTGGCATCGCTGTTCGATTCAAGTTTGTGTTTTATCATTCCAATAACAACTTCGTCGGGAACCAGTTCGCCTTTATCCATAAAGCTTTTTGCTTCGAGGCCCAATGCTGTCTGGGCAGCAATTTCACTTCGCAGAAGATCGCCTGTCGACAGGTGTATCAGTTGATAATTTTCTATCAGGTACTCGGCCTGTGTTCCTTTTCCTGCTCCCGGGGGGCCAAATAAAACTAAGTTAAGCATGATTTTTCGTTATTTTAAGTTTATTGTACAATCGAATATATGTCAATAAGGTTTCGGCCAAGTCCATCGTAATCCAGTCCGTAACCTACTATAAAATCGTTCGGGATTTCGAGTCCCACATAATCGAGTTTAACATCTTTCACAACGGCTGCAGGTTTCAGGAGTAACGTTGCGATTTTTACCTCACGTGGTTTGAGTATTGCAAGCTGTGCCATAATTTCTTCGATCGTGTTTCCCGAATCAACAATATCTTCGATAACCACTACGGTTCTTCCTTCGATGGCTTCGCTCAAACCAATCAATTGACGGATGGTCCCGGTTGAATGTACTCCATGGTAGGAAGCCATTTTAACAAAGGTTATTTCCACATTCGGAATTTCAATTCGTTTGAACAGGTCGGCAGCGAACATAAAAGCCCCATTAAGTACACATACAAACAGAGGTTCTTTGCCATCGAGGTCACGGTTCATTTCGGTGGCAATTTTCTCAATCACCGACCCTATTTTTTCATAGGGGATATAAAGTTGAAATTCTTTATCGTACAACCTAATTCTTTTCATCATTTTGGGTATAAAACCGGCAATATTGCTTTGCAATTTCCGAATTAACTGTATTTTAGCTATTCAAAACACAAAGAAACAAAACAATTTAGATACTATAAAATTATTTCGCAGTATGACACCAAAAGTTAGCATTATAATGGGAAGTACTTCCGATCTGGGAGTAATGGAGGCCGCAGCAAAAGTTTTCGACGAATTCGAAATTCCTTTCGAAATCAACGCTTTATCGGCTCACCGTACGCCCGATGTGGTTGAAAAATTTGCACGTTCGGCCAAAGACAGGGGTATAAAGGTAATAATTGCAGCTGCAGGTATGGCCGCCCATTTGCCGGGCGTGGTGGCAGCTATGACCCCCCTGCCGGTAATCGGGGTGCCGGTTAAATCGAGTTTCGACGGCCTCGATGCATTACTTTCAATCGTACAGATGCCCCCTGGAATTCCGGTTGCCACCGTAGCGGTAAATGGTGCAATGAATGCCGCGCTGCTTGCCGTTCAGATTATTGCAACCGGCGACGACGCATTGATGGATAAATTTGTTTCGTATAAAGAAAATCTCAAAAATAAAATCGTTAAGGCTAATCAAGACCTTGCCGAAATAAAATTCAAATTCAAAACCAATTAAGTTATCTGATCTATAATTTTCAATATTGCACCCAAATCGGAATA
>CAZMDP010000553.1:0-2532 GCA_964565015.1 uncultured Prolixibacteraceae bacterium
TGATTAAAATGAAAAATATATCTTTGAAAACAGATTAATTCAGGCTTAAAAATTTTGTTATGAATATTACATCGTTGATAACCTTGCTTTTATTTACGTTGTTTGCAAAAGGTGGAAGTTGTTCGGGAACAGTCACCTACAAGGGTAACGAACCTTTGGAACCGATAAGTGAAGTTGCTGTAATACCTGCTGCCGATCAACCCGATGAGTATTTGCCGCTTTTAAAAGGGAAAAAAATCGGATTGGTGGTTAACCATACGGCAAGGGTCGGCGATGTTTTACTGCCCGATTTTCTTCTGCAAAATGGTATTGAAGTAATACGCATTTTTGCGCCCGAACATGGTTTCAGGGGCGAAGCTTCGGCCGGAGAGAAAATTGCCGATGGCAAAGACCCCCAAACCGGGATTCAGGTAATTTCATTGTACGGAAATGTACACAAACCCACGCCCGAACACCTTAAGGGAATCGATATGCTGGTTTTCGATATACAGGACGTTGGGTGCAGGTTCTATACATACCTTTCCACCATGTTCTTGTGTATGGAGGCCTGTGCCGAAAATAATGTCCCGATGATGGTGCTCGACAGGCCGAACCCGAATGGGGATTATATTGCCGGCCCTGTGCTGAAACCACAATTTTCATCTTTTGTGGGGATTGTTCCCGTTCCCATTGTGCATGGCTGCACTCTGGGAGAAATGGCGCTGATGATTAACGGCGAACGCTGGACCAAGGCTCCGAAGGCTACCGAACTTACCGTAATTAAGGTTAAAAATTATACCCATTCCGATATATATAAACTTCCGGTGAGGCCATCACCAAACCTACCAAACCACCAATCGGTAAGGTTATACCCGTCACTTTGTTTTTTTGAGGCTACTTCGGCGAGTATCGGACGCGGGACTGAATTCCCGTTTCAAGTTATTGGAGGTACTTTGCCCACTTTGGGCGATTTTACTTTTACGCCGGTAAATCTACCCGGGGTGGCCGTAAATCCCATCAACATGAACAAAAAATGTTATGGGGTCGATTTGCGGAATATTCAGCCGGTTCCGCAGTTTACGCTGAGCTACTTCCTCGATTTTTACCATAAATACCCTTCTGAAAAGGAATTTCTCACCAACGAGCGCTGGTTAAACCTGCTTGCCGGGACCGATGAACTGATAAAACAGATTCGCGCCGGAAAATCGGAAGCAGAAATCGTTGCATCGTGGTACGACGAATTAAACCAGTATAAAAAAATCAGGAGTAAATATTTGTTATACCCCGACTTTGAATAACCACATGAACCCATTATTGGTATTATTTATTTTACTCGGCTATTTTGGTTTGCTGATAACTGTTTCGTGGTTTACTTCGCGGGGCGCCACCAGTACTACGTTTTTCACTGCCAACCGGCGTTCGCCATGGTATTTGGTAGCTTTCGGAATGGTGGGCGCAACCCTTTCGGGAGTAACCTTTATTTCGGTGCCGGGCGAAGTGGGCTCTTCGGCATTTTCATACTTCCAGTTTGTAATGGGAAACCTTGTGGGATACTGGCTGGTGGCCGGGATTTTGTTGCCGGTATATTATAAAATGAACCTGATATCGATCTATTCATTCCTCGGCCAGAGATTTGGTGAAGCAGCCCATAAAACCGGTTCTTTCTTTTTTATGGTTTCGAAGCTCATTGGTGCTGCATTCAGGCTTTACCTCGTAGCTACCGTTTTACAACTGGCATTTTTCGATTCTTATGGCATTCCGTTTAGTATTACGGTTGTCATCAGCATAGCTTTAATCTGGGTTTACACCTTTAGGGGAGGAATTAAAACCATTGTTTGGACCGATACATTGCAAACCCTTTTTCTGGTATCGGCCGTTATTCTTACCATTTTCGCCATTTCTAAATCACTGGGGTGGGGTTTCGGAGAGATGGTCCGTCAGATAGACAAAAATCCGCTTTCAGATATTTTTACATGGGATTGGAAATCGGGGAACAATTTCTTCAAACAGTTTTTTGCCGGAATGTTTATTACACTGGTGATGGTTGGCATGGACCAGGATATGATGCAGAAAAACCTCACGTGTAAAAACCTGAAAGATGCCCAGAAGAACATGGTAGTTTTCAGCCTTGCCTTCCTGGTTACGGTATTTTTATTCCTCTGTCTGGGGGTATTGCTGTACAGTTATGCCGCGTTTAACAACCTTGAGTTACCATCGGCCTCCGATGATTTGTACCCCTGGCTTGCGTTTCACCATCTCGGAATTTTTGTAGGAATTGCCTTCCTGCTGGGTGTCAACGCTGCAGCCTATTCGAGCGCCGACTCAGCTTTAACTGCCCTGACAACTACCCTTAACATCGATTTTTTACCTTTCGAAAAGTATTCCGAAGAAAAAAAGGTAAGGATCAGAATAGCATCGCACCTGTTTTTTTCGCTGATGCTTATCCTGGTAATTCTGCTATTCAGGGCAATTAACAACCAGAGTGTAGTGGTTGCGGTATTCAAGGTTGCCGGTTATACGTATGGCCCTATTCTGGGGTTATTCCTTTTTGGG
>CAZMDP010000554.1:0-2529 GCA_964565015.1 uncultured Prolixibacteraceae bacterium
GCCGGATTGCTCGAAGGGGATATTATTACCGGGATCGATGGGCAACCATTTGAATGGTACGACGAGTTTCAACACTATTTATCCGAACAGAAAGGGAACCAGGTTACATTAAATATTCAGCGCGGCAATGAAATGCTCGAAATCCCCGTTAAACTTACCGATGAAGGAATGATCGGGATATCGAACAGTTACAACATGAATGAGTTTTTCGAATGGAAAACTGTGCGCTATGGCTTGTTTGCTTCGATACCGGCCGGCATTTCGAAGGGCATTGAGACAACCAAAAATTACCTGAAACAATTCAAGCTCTTCCTTATGCCCGAAACCAAAGCTTACGAATCGCTCGGTGGATTTATTACCATTGGCAATATCTTCCCGGGGGTTTGGAACTGGGAGGCATTCTGGATGATGACCGCTTTTATTTCAATTATCCTGGCGATAATGAACCTCTTGCCCATTCCGGCACTTGATGGTGGACATGTCATGTTCCTTATTTTTGAAATTGTTTCGGGCCGCAAACCAAACGAAAAATTTATGGAATATGCACAGATAGCCGGCATGGTACTTTTACTCGGGCTGGTTTTATTCGCCAATGCCAACGATATCATCAAACTTTTCAGATAAAATCAGTCATCTGTAAAAAGTAAATATCTGAAAGTAAATGCGTGGAAAAAAATTCTATTTTTGCATAAATTAAAAATCGACCGTTATGAACTTATTTGTTTTAGCAGGCTTTATCGGACCACAGGAAATTATCATCATACTTATCATAGTTGTTTTACTTTTCGGCGGCCGCAAAATTCCCGAATTAATGAAAGGTGTTGGAAAAGGGATGCGCGACTTTAAAAAAGCCACCAGGGGAGAAGATGAAGATGAAGAACCGGTAAATCAGGGAAAACTGAAATAACCGGCCTGTCAATAATGCCCTGAATCCCGCTACCGGAATACCCGGAAGCGGGATTTTTATTTTTACGTGCCTTCAATTTGGGTGACTTTTCTCAAGTTAAGTACCTGTTTAATTCCCTAACTTTGTTTGAAGTTTATACATGTAGCTCATGGAAAATAACGGAAAATCAAATTGGGACAGAAAGCAAATTGTGGCTGCTGATGTGGAAAAGATGATGGATCGCTTTCACTTTTCGGCCGAAACCAGAAACATTATCCACAACGAAGGACTCCTGCCTGCCGGGGTATTAAACCGTTTGCACAATGCCTATCCGCAACATTCGGGATTGAAAGAAAGTGCCGATTTGTTGTTTACCGGCAAAAAACATTATACCGGCATTGAAGGTTTTCGCGAAATTAACAGAATCCTCGAATCGCATGGCATCCATATCGGATACACCCGGGAGTGCGAACTTTTCATCAGGGTTTACCGCTTTATGGCCACCTGGCATGTCCTGAACACCATTAACTGGGGCGATTTTGAACACGATACGGTATTTCAGTTGGTATTCCCGCAGCCGGGTATGATCAGGAGCGATATTACGAGAGCTTATCTCAACGCCGTTACCGAAGAAGAAAAAGAGAAAATAGTAAGGGATTACATAAGTGAAACCAATCCGCACGACGGAAAACAGCAACTCAATAAACCTACCTTTGTTAACGAAGACGGCGGGATTGAAGTGGTTGAAGGAAGCCAGCACAAATATCCGCAATGCAAATTGATTTTCGATATACAGACACAAAACTGCTTTGCCTTTTGCAATTATTGCTTTCGTCACGCACAGGTACGTGGCGACCATGATATGTTCATCCAGAAAGACATTGGCCAGGTCCACCAATACCTGAAACAACACAAAGAGGTTACCGACGTACTGATAACCGGCGGTGATGCGGGGTTCCTGAAAGCCGAACGCTTCGGGCAATATATCGACCCAATCATAAACGATCCGGAACTTGGCCACATTAAAACCATCAGGCTGGGAACCCGTGTACTTACCTATAATCCCGAACTGATTTTAAGTCAGGAATATAACGAAATGCTGAATTTATTTCGCCGACTTTACGATAACGGCATTCAGATTGCCATCATGTCGCACTTTTCCACACCGCGTGAATTATTGAATATCAGCACCATAGCAGCCATACGCAGGCTTAAGGCCCACGGGGCTACCGTTAAAAGCCAGAGCCCGGTGATGAACCACATCAGCCTGTTTCAAAATGAAAACGGAGAGGTGGATGTTGACCGTTCAGCGCAAAACTGGATCGACCTTGGAAACGTACTTGCCATGCTGGGAGTTGGGTTTCATTCAATGTACCTGGCACGTCCGACCGGTGAATACCATTATTTCAATCAGCCGGTTGCCCGCATCAACGAAGTTTTCAATAAAATATACCGTGGGCTGCCATCCATTAACCGACCTTCGAGGTACATTACACAAACCTCTTCGGCCGGCAAAGTTTCACTGCTCGGCACCGTTGATCTGCATGGAGAAAAACTGTTTGCCTTGAAGTTTAACGAAGACCGGAATATGGAATGGATGGAGAAGGTTTTCCTGGCGCAGTACGATGAGCAGGAGAACAGCA
>CAZMDP010000555.1:0-2526 GCA_964565015.1 uncultured Prolixibacteraceae bacterium
ATTTCAACCATTCACCAAACCTTCACCCCTTTATGGGTAATCGATGCAGGCTTTCGGTACGAACATTCGCCCTGCCCTCTGCTTACTTTTGGCAAGCAGGTAATTGTTTCCACCAGAGAGGGAACGCTCATCGGCATAAATGCTGATACCCGGCAAATCAATTGGCGATACAAAGCCGGGATTTCTTCTGCCAATAAAATGTTGCACTCCGGAAAAAACCGGATTTATGCCACGTTCGGCGAAGGATTGGTCATCGGAGTCGAAACCAACAACCTTTAAACCTCCTTCGAAAATTCGAATTTTACTTAACAATGCGAAAATTACCGTAGTGGATAAAATCAATCATTCTATCAATATTCAATTATTCAAATCAAAAAAGTAATGTAATGAAGACAACCATCCTTATGTGTTTGATGCTGGTTGGGATCATGTTTTCACAGATTGCCACAGCACAGAGAATCGTTGTTTCGGGGCAGGTAAGCGATGCCTTGAGCAAAGAATTGCTGGTAGGGGTAACCGTTGTTGTTAAAGGAACAACACAGGGTACCATTACCGATGTAAACGGGAATTATCAACTTCAGGCCGACAACAATGCCACCCTTGTGTTCAGCTATGTGGGCATGAAAACTCAGGAGGTACCTGTTAATGGCCGCAGTGTGATTAACGTGCAACTCGAATCCATATCGCTCGATGTGGAAGAGATTGTAGCAGTAGGTTACGGCACCCAGAAACGGGCCAACCTTACCGGAGCCGTTGCCTCGGTCGATACACGGGTACTCGAGGCCAGGCCGATACCAGATATCGGACGTGGGCTGCAAGGGTCCACTCCGGGGTTGAACATTGTAATCCCAAGCGGTGAAATTGGATCAGACCCGTTGATCAAGATCCGTGGACAATTTGCCTCCATGAGGGGTGGTACTGCCCCATTAATCCTTATGGATAATGTGGAGATTCCTTCCATACAAATGGTAAACCCCGAAGATATCGAATCGATTTCGGTACTGAAGGATGCCGCTTCTGCCTCAATCTACGGAGCAAAAGCTGCATTCGGGGTAATCCTGATCACCACAAAGAAAGGTGCACGCACCGAAAGTGTTAACGTTTCCTATTCGGGTAACCTTTCGTTTCAGAACATTTCGAAAAAAATGGAGATGGGCGGAATTGATGCCATGGAATATTCACTTCTGGCATTCGAACGTGTTGGCGGAACCGTGGCAGGCGCTTTCTGGATGGTTACCCGCGAAGGATATGAAAGGGCTAAACAATGGCAGGAAAAATGGGCAAACGTTGTGAAACCCGATGATCCGATGGTGTATGGCCGCGACTGGTATGTTGATGCCAACAACCGGAAAATAGGATTGAGGATGTACGATCCATACTACTACATGATCAAGGAATGGACACCGACCCAAACCCATGGGGTAACCATCAATGGCAAAAGTGGCCGCACCGATTACAATATTTCGGCAGGTTACCTCGATCAGGAAGGCATCATTAAACCATCAAAAATTGATGATTTCAGGCGCCACAATGGTTCAGTAAGGTTGGGAACACAGGTGAACGACTGGCTAAGGATTTATGGCGGAGCTATGTATTCGAAGCGTGAAAAACGATATGCCTATTCTACCAATTCAACAACTGCCGACCCATGGCTATATATTTACCGATGGGCAGCAACGTATCCGATGACAACCGAAGACGGCGACCCAATCAGAAGTCCGAACTATGAAATGGCTGCTTCAAATACGGCTTTTATGACCACCAATTACCTGAGCATGAATGGAGGCGTTACCATTACACCTCTCAAAGACTGGAAAATCAACATTGATTATACCCATGCCAATCAGGAATATATCAATAAGCGTCCGGGAACCCGGTTTACAGCAAGGAACTCCTGGACAGCTGCTATACCAAAACTCGATGAAAACGGAAACCGCATATACGTGAACGATGCAGGCCAGGTAGTTCCACAAGGCACGCCCGGAGCAATGCCCGCATTCAGGTTAAGCATGGACACCTATACAGCCCCGGGCGCAAACCCCGACCATGTTTACCGGATCGCTCAGAACGATATGTGGAATACTCTTACCGTGAACACTACCTACGATAAAAGTTTCGACCAGGTACATAATTTTAAATTAATGGCCGGTTTGAACAGGGTCGATTATCAATTTGCCAACAACTGGTCGCAAGTCACCCAGTTGATAGATTACAGCAATCCGCAGTTTAACCTGGCAACTGGCGTACAGACCGCAGGCGGTAACGAATACTGGGAATCGCAACTCGGTTTCTTCGGTCGCATCAACTACGACTTCAAAGAAAAATACCTTTTGGAAGCCAACCTTAGGTACGACGGAACTTCAAAATTTCCGACCGACCTGATGTGGCGATGGTTCCCATCCTTCTCGGCAGGATGGAGGGTCAACGACGAACCGTGGATGCAATGGTCGAGCGCATTTTTAAGTTCTTTGAAACTAAGGGCTTCATGGGGCACCATCGGCGACCAGTCGGTTCCAAATTCATTAT
>CAZMDP010000556.1:0-2521 GCA_964565015.1 uncultured Prolixibacteraceae bacterium
TATGTATCGGAAACATTACCCTTCCGGCAAACCGGTCGCGCACCCAATCGTCGCGTTTTATGGTAAGCCCGGTTTTTTCGAGGTAATCCATTTTATATCCGGCTTTCTGTGCTTCATCGGTAAAAGTGCTTTTCCCATCGGGCCAATATCCAAGTTCAAATTTCTTTACAATATCGTCGCGCAACCCCCTTTCCCTGAAATAACTTAAACCAACGGCCCTCCCTTCTGCTTCGTTCCACAGGTAACGGGTAAAGTATTTCTGGGCAAACCCCGAAACAATCATCATACTTTCGCGGTCGTCTTTCTGTTGACGCTCCTCTTCGGTTTCCTCCTTTTCCACCACATCGATATGATATTTCCGCGCCAGGTATTTCAAGGCTTCGGGGTAGGTAAGGTTTTCGTGTTCCATGATGAAGTTCACGGAGTTGCCCCCTTTGCCACAACCAAAACATTTAAATATTCCTTTTGAAGGTGAAACCGTAAACGAAGGGGTTTTTTCGTTGTGAAACGGGCAATTGCCCAGGTAATTCACACCCCTGCGCTTGAGCTTCACAAAGTCGGAAACTACCTCCGTTATTTGTGCTGCATCCAGTATCCGTCCGATGGTTGCCTGATCGATCATATTGCAAAAGTAAAAAATTAAAGAAGCCTGTTTTGAATTAATCGGATATAAAACCTATTTTTAGGAACTCATCGCAGCAGTGATGAATTGATGCCAATTACAAATCGGATGAAGAAGAAACTGATCATACTTTCGGGTGCAGGCATGAGCCAGGAAAGCGGGTTAAAAACCTTCCGCGATATGGGAGGAATATGGGAGCAATTCAATGTTGAAGAAGTGGCCAGCCCACTTGCCTGGCGCAAGAACCCCGAACTTGTCCTCCGGTTTTACAACGAACGGAGAAAAACCCTGTGGGAGGCAGTACCCAACGCCGGACATACCGGAATTGCAAAACTTGAGGAGTATTTCGATGTTCAGATTATTACCCAGAATGTGGACGACCTGCACGAACAGGCTGGTAGCAGCAAAGTGCTCCATCTGCATGGCGAATTGAGTAAGGCACGCAGCACGGCCGATCCAAACCTTGTTTATACCCTCGACCATTGGGAACTGAAGCTGGGCGATACCTGTGAACTGGGTAGCCAGCTCAGGCCGCACATTGTGTGGTTTGGTGAGGAAGTTCCCAATATCGGGAAAGCTGCCAATCTGGTTCAACAGGCCGATATTTTTGTGGTGATTGGTACATCCATGATGGTTTACCCTGCCGCCGGATTGATCAATTTCGTGCCCGATGGTGTACCTGTTTTTGTAGTTGACCCGGGCGAACCACCTGTGGGTTTGCGCCAGGTAACCTATATCCGGAAAAAAGCATCGGAAGGGGTTCAGATTTTAAACGATATGCTGATGGAATATTTAACTGAACAGGGAAATAAAAATCAGGTAGAAAATTAAAATATGCTAATAATCAGCGCTATGAAAAAATATTTATTGCTCATCGTTTTATTCTCGGCATGTACAACAGTTGGCCTTGCCCAGCGATTTCAGGGTGGCCTCCTGGCCGGTTTCAATGGCTCCCAGGTTGAAGGCGACCGTTATAAAGGATACCACAAACCAGGGCTTTTAGCGGGAGCCTATGTACAAACCGATCTGGCACCTGCTGTTTTTGCGGCCATGGAGTTAAAATACTCTCAGAAGGGGGCACGCAGCCGCCCCAAAATTTTACAGCAAAACATCAATAACCCGGTGGTTTTCGACGATCAGGTTGATCCGCAGATACAGAAATACATCATGCGGCTCGGTTATGCCGAATTGCCCGTGTATGCAGGATTCAGAACAAGCGAACTTATTTCGGTAATTGGAGGGGTTTCATTCGGGTACCTTCTGCATGCTGCCGAATATGACGATTATGGCAGGTTCCCCGCTGAAAGCGAAAAGGCGTTTAACGCATTTGACCTTCAGCCTTTTGTAGGTTTTCAATTCGATTTTCTCGATAACCTGAAACTCGACCTGAGACTTGCCTATTCGGTACTTCCGATCAGGGGCGAACCGCTTGAATCGTATTACTGGATCAGCAGCCAGTTTAACAATGTTATTTCCATGGCCTTATATTACCGGCTCGACAGGTAATGTATTACTGTTTGTCTTTGACCTTCTTTTTAGGTTTCTTTTCGACCGACCAGCCAAATTTCCCGATGGGCTTACCAAGTCCGTAATAGTGACCGTGATTATAAACCAGGGGCAAGGCTTTGGCCAGGCTAAAGGCCCCGTTTTCGTCCATATAGGCATCGTCAACGGTAATATTTACAACTTCGGCAATAAACATATCGTGTGTTCCCAGTGGAATAACCTGCTTTACAACACATTCGATATTAACCGGAGATTCAGCTATCCCCGGTGCTTTTACAATTTTCGAAGGTTGCGGGGTTAATTTCATCTCTTTCCATTTGTTGTATTTTCGGCCTGGACGGCAACCGCACCAGTCGGTAGCGCGGGCCAGTTTTTCGGTGGTAAGGTTTATCA
>CAZMDP010000557.1:0-2518 GCA_964565015.1 uncultured Prolixibacteraceae bacterium
GCGTGGTGAGGGTAATAAAAGGTATAAAGAAACACATAATTTAGTTTTTTTTAACCTGATAACAGTAAAAAAATAAAAATAAGGAATAAAAAGTAGTCAAAATTTTTGATTGCACATAAAATTTATGCCCTTCAACACATTCTGTATAATGAATAATAATTATTCTTAAATTCATGCATTGTTTGACAGCTAAAAAATGAATCAAATATGCAAAGTTCTAATTACTCTGTAAATGACTATACCGAAAGTATTTACAAAGACGTGAACCTCTTTGAGGTTGCCTGGGAAGTGTGCAATCAGGTGGGTGGAATATACACGGTAATACGGTCAAAAGTCCCTTCTGTGATTGAGAAATGCGGTAAATCCAATTATTTTCTTCTTGGTCCATACATCGAAAACCAGGCTGCTGCCGCATTCGATCCTTTTACCGACTTTTCGGGGCCGGTAGGCCAAACGGTACTTCGGATGCGCGAGCTGGGTTATGATGTGCATTACGGACAGTGGATTGTTTCGGGGCGACCTCAGGTGGTTTTGTTTAACCCCTATTCGATATACAGTAAATTGGCTGAGATTAAATATTTTATCTGGGAACATCACCACATATCGCTTCCCGATAATGATGGTTTATTAAACCAGGTTGCTTCTTTTGGATTTCAAGTAAAAGAATTTTTCAGGATATATTGCGAAATGGGTGGCTGCGACCGGGCAAACCTGGCCCATTTTCATGAATGGATGGCAGGGCTTCCAATCCCCGGAATAAGGCATGATCAGCTTAACCTGAAAACCATTTTTACTACTCATGCCACTTTACTTGGGCGTTATCTTGCTATGAACGATAACAAGTTTTATGAGCACCTGCCTTTTTATGACTGGGAAAAAGAAGCCAATTTTTTTAATGTGAGGCCAATTGTCGATATTGAAAGGGCGGCCGCTCATGGTGCACATATATTCACCACGGTGAGCAATGTTACGGCCAAAGAGTGCAAATATCTGCTTGGGCGCGATCCTGAAGTTATATTGCCAAACGGTTTAAATATTCAGCGATTTGAGGCTTTACACCAGATTCAGAACCTACATGCCGAATTCAAAGGGAAAATTCACGATTTTGTGATGGGGCATTTTTTCCAAAGCTATTCCTTCGATCTCGAAAAAACAATCTATTTTTTTACATCAGGAAGATATGAATACCACAACAAGGGATATGATCTTACGCTTGAGGCACTCGCACGTCTGAACTGGAAAATGCAGTACGCCGGAATCGACCGTACAGTGGTTTGTTTCTTTATTACCAAACAACCGTTTTATTCGTTTAATCCCGAAGTTTTGCAGGCTAAAGCACAAATTGAAGATATACGCAGGGCATGTGAAGAAATAGAGCGTCAGGTAGGCGATCGTCTATACAAATACATTACCTCGGCAACGGGCCCATACCAGTTCCCGAACCTTTCCGATTTAGTCGATGATTATAACCGGTTGAAACTACGCCGCTTTGTACAGGGCTGGAAATCGAAACAGTTGCCTAAAATAGTTACACATAACCTGGTCGACGATCATAAGGACGATATCCTGAATTTCTTGCGTACGGCAAATCTTGTGAACAATCAGCACGATAAGGTAAAAGTTGTTTACCACCCCGATTTTGTGACAGCATCAAATCCGCTTTTCAAGATGGACTATTCGCAGTTTGTAAGAGGTTGCCATCTGGGGATATTCCCAAGTTATTACGAGCCATGGGGCTACACCCCACTCGAAAGCCTGGCTAGTGGTATCCCGTCGGTTACCAGCGATTTATCCGGTTTTGGCGATTATATAATAAACAACTTCCCCGATCACGATAAGGCCGGGTTGTTTGTGGTTGAACGGAAAACCAAAGATTTTAATCAGGCGGCATCACAACTGGCCGATATTTTGTTCCGTTTTGTCCAGCTTAACCGTCGCGAGCGTATTGGCCTTCGCAACAATTGTGAGGCAGCCTCTCCCCATTTCGACTGGCAGAACCTGGGTAAGTTTTACGACCGCGCTTATGAACTGGCACTTGCCCGGTAAATTGTAAACCCATGCTTCCAACATCTTCGCCAATCGGCGTTTTCGATTCGGGCTATGGGGGCCTTACCGTATTTCGGGAATTGCGGAAGGTATTGCCGGATTATGACTTTATTTATCTGGGCGATAACGCCCGAACCCCTTACGGGACCCGTTCGTTCAGGGTTGTTTACGAATATACGCTTCAGTCGGTCAAGTTTCTTTTTGAACAAGGTTGCCCTTTGGTAATCCTGGCTTGTAATACCGCGTCGGCAAAGGCGCTACGAAATATTCAGCAACTTGATCTGCCCCATATTGCCCCTCAGAACAGGGTCCTTGGGGTAATCAGGCCCTGCGTTGAGAAGGTAGCCGAAATAACCCGTAACGGAAGGGTAGGGGTGCTGGGTACGCCCGGCACAGTGGCCTCGCTTTCGTACCCCATCGAATTGGAAAAATGGAGCGGGGGAAAGGTGGTTTCAACCGTACAACAGGCCTG
>CAZMDP010000558.1:0-2513 GCA_964565015.1 uncultured Prolixibacteraceae bacterium
ATGGCAAGGTCAACAGCACCCTCTACTCCTTCGAGCACCTGCATAATTTCTCCTGCAATTCGTCGTGCTTCAAAAAGGTCATCTCCAAAAACCTTCACCACCAGTTCGCTGTGTGCTCCCGCAACTTTATCGTTAACCCCGTCGATCATTGGTTGCGAAAAGCCAACGGTTATGCCGGGCAATTGCTGCAGCCTTTTGTCCATTTCATTGATCAGTTCGAGCTTACTCCTGCGTGGTTTCCATGTTTTGTATGGCCTCAGTCCGACCATCGATTCGATATGCGAAGGCGTAAATGGGTCGGTACCATCATCGTTCCGGCCAAGTTGCGTAACAATAAAACTAACTTCGGGGAACTCACGGACGGCATCCCTCAGTTCGGCTGCCATCTCGCTCCCTTTGTCGATCGAAATTCCGGCAGGGAGTTTAACCTGTAACCAAATCGAACCTTCGTCGATATAGGGTAGGAACTCCTTCCCAATTCTGATAAAAACCAAAATGGTGATTAACACCGCAAGGAGGGCTGGAAAGATGGCATACCGGGGAAAATCGAGCAGAAATGACAATAGTTTGCCATATCGGTTTTTAAGCCATTCCATTGGTCTGTTGCTAATTACTTTCGAGGGTTTTCCGTAAGCCCACAACATAAGGCCGGGAATTACCGCCAATGAAAAAAGCAGCGCTCCTCCGAGGGCATAAGCGACTGTAAATGCCATTGGGGTAAAAAACTTTGCTTCGATACGTTCGAATGCAAAAAGAGGAAGGTGTGCTGCCACAATGATCAACACCGAAAAGAAAATGGGTTTGGCAACCCTGAGGGTGCTTTCGGCCACCCTTTCTTCAGAAAAACTTTCTCCGGGGTTTTTCTCCCGCTTCGATTGAAGAGCTTCCACAATAACAATAGCCGCATCTACCAGGATGCCAAAACTTAATGCACCCAGCGAAAGCAGGTTAGCCGGTATGTCGGTGATATAAATCAACGCAAACGAAACCAGCATAGCAAAAGGTATTACCAGCGCAACAATAAGGGCAGCTTTAACGCTGCCGAGGAAAAGCAGCAGAATGAGCACCACCAGAGCAATACCCTGAAGCAGCGTAAAAGATACTGTATTGATGGTCTGCCCGATGAGTTCCGTACGGTCATAATACGGAACAATCTGCACATCATCAGGTAATAATCTGGTATTAAGTTCATCAACCTTTTGATGTACTCCGGCAAGTGTGGCCGAAGGGTCTTGTCCGCGCAGTAAAACAACAATTCCTGAAACCAGGTCATCGTATCCATCTTTTCCGAGCATACCATTTCGTTCCATAGCGCCTAATTTCAGTTCACCCAGATCGCGAAGAAAAACCGGTGTACCCCTAACGGATGAAACAACGATGTTCCCTAGATCATCGAGCGAACGTATAAGGCCAATACCGCGCACAACGTAAGCCAGGTCGCCTCGTACCACCCTGCCGCCGCCTGCATTCGAGTTGTTGATGTCGATGGCGGCTATAACCTCTTCGAGAGAGAGGTTATATTTCTGGAGCAGTTCGGGATCGAGTTCGCAGTGAAACTGGGTGGTTTCGCCACCAAAATTTACCACTTCGGCTACCCCGAAAACTTCGCGAAGTTTGGGTATTACCACCCATTCCTGCAGTTCGCGCAATTCGCGTTGCGAATAGGTATCGGATTGCAGGGTATATCTGAAAATTTCGCCTGTTGGGCTGGTCAAAGGTTCCAGTTCGGGTATGGCTCCTTCGGGCAGGTCGGCTTCGGCCATTCGCTCACGGGCAAGCTGCCGGGCAAAATAATCATCCATGCCATCGGCAAATACCAGGGTAATCATCGAGAGGCCAAATGTACTTTTCGAACGCATGATCATCAGTCCGGGCATACCGTTTAAAGCCCGCTCGAGGGGAATAGTAATCTGCTCTTCAACGGTTTCGGCGGCGTGGCCCGGATATTGGGTGATAACCAATGTGGTAACGTCGGCAATGTCGGGATAAGCATCGATGCTGAGTTGTTTCCAGGAATAATAACCAAAAACCCCGAGCAGGATAAATAATGCAACCATGATCCAACGGCGGTGCAGGCAATATCTGATAAAATTATTGATCAACATAAATGAAGTTTTAGGTATAATGTTAAACTAACTTCAAGGCAGCAGAATGGCATTATGTGTTATAACTCTTTCTCCTTCGTCTAATCCGCTTGCAATTACTGTTTTATCACCTGCCATTCCGCCAGAAATGATTTGCCTTTTTTCGAAAGTGAAGGGTGATTTTTCCACATAAACGTAATTGTAATCGCGACGTTGCAATATGGCATGTGGGGGTAGCACAAGCGAGGGGCCGGGTTCGGTATGGAAAGTAAC
Organism: uncultured Prolixibacteraceae bacterium; assembly: GCA_964565015.1. Classification (GTDB taxonomy): domain Bacteria; phylum Bacteroidota; class Bacteroidia; order Bacteroidales; family Prolixibacteraceae; genus UBA1413. The sequence continues at coordinate 2,358 of CAZMDP010000558.1, forward strand.
CGATGCAAACATTCCGGGTTTCAGTTTAAAATCGTGGTTTGGGAAAGCAATCCTTACATGAGTAGTGCGGGTGTCTTCATCGAGTATATCGCCAACAAACAATACCTCCCCTCTCAGGATTAGGCCTGGATATGCAGGAAAGGCAGACGTAACTTT
>CAZMDP010000559.1:0-2503 GCA_964565015.1 uncultured Prolixibacteraceae bacterium
GACCCAGCCCATTGGAGCCGACCCAAAGAAAAATTTCAGCGCCGAGAGCTGGGAAGTTTACGGAACCGGAGCATTCCTGCTGGCAGGCAGCGAGGTGATTAAACTCAACATTTAAACCCGGTTTACTATAATGAAATCGCTTTTTCGTAAATTTGAGGGAAATTAATATTATTCGGAATGGAAAGAATTGTGATTGAGGTTGACAAAAGAATTGCTAAAGCATGGCGAAATGCATCAGAAAAAACGAAAAAAGAAATTGGCAACCGCATTAATATTTCACTTGCAAAAGAACTGATGAGGCCAACTTCAGGAAGGGATGAAAATGAGTACCTTGAATTTTTAAATGGGCTTAGAAAGGAAATGCAGGAAATGGGGCTTACTCAGGAAAAACTGAATGAAATTTTAAAAGATGCATAAGCCATTCTTTGTGTTTGATACAAATTGTTTTATCAGTGCAAACCTGATAAAGGATTCAGTCAATGCAAAAGCCTTTGATTTAGCTCTTTTAAATGGAAAAATCGCTATATCAAACGAGGTATTAAATGAATATTTTGAGGTTTTGTATCGGGAAAAACTTGATAAATATCTCAATGATGAAAAACGTAAAAAAGCATTAAGGTTAATTGAGAAAAATTCAATTCTTTTTACGCCGGTTGAAAAAGTTACAGTATGCAGGGATCCCAAAGATGACAAGTTTATAGAATTGGCATTAGCATGCAGGGCTGAAATATTAATAACCGGAGACCCTGATTTGTTGATTCTTCATCCATTTCAAAATATCAGAATACTATCACCTGCTGATTTTTTAAGAAACTATTCTGCATTAAATACCCCTGATTGATACCTGATTTTAGTAATAGGGCAAAGAGTATAACCATAATATAAAACTTGAAATACAAGCCCATGGTAAGAATAATTGTTTTCCTTTTTCTGATAATTTTTGCCGGTTGTACCCTAAAGGTTTCCGTTCCATACATTCCCGAAGCTGAACAAAGGGAAATAGTTAAGCTGGCAGGACATTATCTAGCAGAATTGCCGGTTACGGTAACCGCAGCATCGAGCGATCGAAGTGCCGGCGGCCCTCATGATTTCTATTCGGAAGGCGACTACTGGTGGCCCGATCCTGAAAACCCGGGCGGACCGTACATTCAGAAGGATGGGCAGAGCAATCCCGAAAATTTTTCAGACCACCGCCATGCTATGGTGCGGTTGAGCGAACATGTGGCGGTCCTTACTTCGGCATGGCTGCTCACCGGCGATAAAAAGTATGCCGCAAAAGCTGCCGATCACCTTAGGGCCTGGTTTGTTGACAGCGAAACCAAAATGAACCCGCATATGCTTTATGCCCAGGCCATCTGGGGAAGGCACACCGGCCGCGGAATCGGGCTGATTGACGCTTACCACCTGGTTGAAGTGGCCCGCAGCGCCCAAATCCTGATCGAAAATGGAATGATACCTGAACAGCAGGCAAGTCAGATCAAAGGCTGGTTTACCCAATTCCAGCAATGGATGACCACCCACCAATATGGTATTGATGAGATGAACGCCAAAAATAATCACGGTACCACCTGGGTGGCCACTGCATCGGCAATGGCTTCGCTCACCGGCAACAAAGAGCTGCTGGCATTCTGCTCCGAACGGTTTAAAACGGTGCTTTTACCCTCTCAAATGGCCGACGACGGCAGCTTCCCCCTCGAACTGCGGCGCACTAAACCATACGGCTATGCCCTCTTTAACATGGATGCCTTTGCCATTGTAGCCCAAATCCTTTCCACGCCCGAAGATAACCTGTGGGCGTATGAAACTGCCGACGGAAAATCGCTCCGCAAAGGGATGGAATTTATATACCCCTTCATTGTGGATAAAGAAAGCTGGCCTTATCCGAAGGATATTTACATCTGGGAAGAATGGCCTGTGCGGCAACCCTGTCTTTTGTTTGCAGGTGTGGCCTACAATAAGCAGGAATACATCAACACTTATTTCAGTCTGCCTGCCCGCCCTACCCATCCCGAAGTGATCCGCAACCTTCCGGTCCGGAATCCGGTTATCTGGTTGATGGATAAGCCGGGGAAATGAGAAATGACGAGAAGAAATCAGAGGTTAGATATCAGACGTTAGATATCAGACAATAGGCATCAGACATCAGAAAAAAGGTGTATAACGCCGACATTATGGTAGATTCAGTTTTTTACATTAAACTCCGGAGGAGTGGCATGTGATAAAAGGTTTAAAGTTTCAGGTTTAAAGTTTAATGTTTTCACTAAAAACGCAACTCTGAAGAAATGGAATGCATGTTTATGGGATATTCTAAAATCAAACCTCCCATATTCGAAAAGGTGCATAGCACCGGCATTATGGTAGATAATAAACCACCCCACGAACCCGCAACCTCGATTGAAAAGCAAACGCACAAACAGTTCTGAGTTCACCCCCGATTTAATCGGGGCAGAGTTCACAGTTATACAGTTTGTATACAGCTGGAGGGTTAAAGTTTAAGGTTTAG